>JAFGRH010000034.1 GCA_016935265.1 Candidatus Woesearchaeota archaeon
CCATAGAGGTAGCTTCACTCTGCCTTTTAAAAATATTTTTAAACCAGCGGCTAGTTGTCCCTGATATGGACAAGGGCTACAGAAAGCTGCTTGAGAAGCAGGGCTATGCATTCATAGGTGAGCATTCTGCCTGCAAGACCTGCGAGTACACCTGCAAGAGCCTTGCCGGCAAAGGAACCTGCTACAAGGAGAGGTTTTACGGAATAAACTGCCACCGCTGCGTGCAGATGACAGTTTCTGCCAATTTCTGCAACATGGACTGCATATTCTGCTGGCGCGACAGGAACAACTCGCCTTTCGAAAAGCTTGACGACCCAAAGGGGCTGGTTGACAACGCAATAGCTGCGCAGAGAAAGCTTCTTTCCGGCTTTGGAGGGAATAAGAGCCTTGACTACCAAAAGTGGCAGGAGTCAAAGATGCCAATGCACTTTGCAATCTCGCTTAACGGAGAGAACACAGCTTACCCGAAGCTTGGCGAATTCATAGCAGAGATTCACAAGAGGGGGATGACTAGCTTTTTGGTAACTAACGGGCAGCTGCCAGAGGTGCTTGAGAGGATTACGCTGCCGACACAGCTCTACATCTCGCTGAGCGCGCCTAACGAGGAGCTTTTCAAGAAGATAGACCGCCCAATGCTTAAGGACGGCTGGAAAAGGCTCATGAAAAGCCTTGAGTTCATGAAGCGTGCCAAAACAAGGACCACGATAAGGCTTACAGCGATAAAGCGGCTTACCACGTCAGACGAGCACGCAAAGCAGTTCGGCGCGCTGATAAAGAAGGCAAGCCCGATGTTTATAGAAGTCAAGAGCTACATGTGCCTTGGCGCAAGCAGGAAAAACTTAACCTCGCAAAACATGGCAACTTACGAAGAGATAACAGAGTTTGCAAAGAAAGTCGGCAAAGCATCCGGTTACAAGATAATAGACGGGCAGCCCGAGAGCAGGGTCGTTCTTATGATGAAGAAGGATTCTCCCAAAAGAAAGATGAAGTTCTAATTTCTAGACAAAGGCATTGTATTGCGCAATACTTCATTATTGTTGAAAGGAAACTCTTTATCAATCAGGTTCTTTCCCGGGTTTGCTGTCTCCTCAATCTGGTCCCAAACCGCATTTACAAGCTCATACTCTATTTCAGCTGTAAGCCGCTCCCTTGACCAGCCCATCTCTTCTTCTGTAACGCGAAGCAGAGTGTATGCCAGAACATACATTGCCATATTTGGCGCCCTATCAAAGTTTGCTTCTGTCTTGTTTATTATGTCCGAAATGTCGTTTTCCCTGTTTGCCACACATAATCTTGCTAATACAGGATCCTGATTTCCGAGCATGTTTCTTACATATCCTGCTTCGTTTCTGAGTATTTCATAAACATTAGCTAACGCCCTTACAGGATCCTTTACAAAAATATGGCTTTGATTAAGAAGCCTCATGTAGCCTTCCATCATCTCGTTTCCCATTATAAGCACCTGAGAAAAAGCCCACCGGCATCCGTATTTAAGCGTTTCGTAAAAACTTTTATAAACTCACCCTCTAACCGCTTTTCAGGGGGTGAAGTGATGAATCCTGAGAAGGCAATCGTCAACCTGTGGCTACACAGGCAGGGCTTCTTTACGATAGCGGACATAAACGCAAAGAACCGCGTCATAGACCTGCTTGCCGTAAAGCAGAAGAAGGGGGAAGTCAGCGTAAGGCACGTTGAAGTAAGCTGCTCTGTTTCTTCATCCACAATAACTGAGAGCTACAAGCAGGAGCTGCTCAGGAAGTTCACAGACCCGAATGTTGTGGAGAAAGTTAAAAGGAGCGTCAAAAGTTATCTCGGATATGAGCTCGAATATGAAAAAGTGCTCGTAACCAACTCAAAGATAGACCTTCCTAACGTAAATGTAATACAGTTTGAAGACGTCTTTCACGAAGTCGTTGAAAACCTTGACACGCAGAACTACAGAGATCCGGTTGTGAGAACGCTGCAGCTTTTCAAGTACGTTCTGCTCAGCAACCCTGACAAGGTATCCGCGCTGATTGCAAGCGGCGGCGAGCACAAGGCAATGACTTCTGCTGCCCGTGAGAAGCTTACAAAAGATCTTCTTTCTCAGGATAACATCTCAAAGTCATTCGGCAAGAAAAGCAGCGAGGAAGTTCTTGTAGAGCTTCTGAAAAAATCAACTCTCAGGCAGCCGGAAAGGCTTGCGAAGGCGCTCGAGGAAGTTCTCACGAAAAGGACAGCCACAAGGTTCCTTAACGTGCTGCTGCAGCAGAAAAACATCAAGACTGCTGTAAAGGAAGAGATAAAGAAGGACCAGTCCTTGCAGGACTTCTTTAAGTAGATTTCTTTGCCTTTTTGTATTCGAAATAGGAATAAATTATCGGAATAAATGCTGCCAGCAGCACGGGCACAAGAACAACTAGCATATTCTCCGCGAAAAGCATGCCGAAAAGCACAACAGCAGCAGCAATCTTGAAAAGCTTGGCTCCGAGCTTGTGAGTCTTGTCCCAGACTTCATCGCTGCTTAAGGTCCACGGCGTCCTTATTCCGATAAACCAGTTTCTCTTAGCCTTGCCCATCAGCACGCCTGCGTAATAGAAGATTACCGCCATCGCAGGAGCCATGGCTTTTCCCATGCTGAAAGTGGTTCCTGAATTCCAGACAATGGTGAGCAGGTGGATGTAGAACATGAAACCTATTATGATGAGGATGAAGTTGTCAAAATAAGCCCTGAACTTTTCAACGTTCTTCCTCAGCGGGTCAATCTTCGGTATTATCAGGAATAGGAGAAGCAGGGCAGCTGTGATAATTGGCATCAAAAATAAGCCCCAGAACTTGCCCATGTAGCCGTCAACCTCCCCTGCAGAGTTCCAGTGCGAGGCAATCTGCTCAGGGAACTGAGGATAGTAATAGGCAGAAATGGCAAAGGCAGCTATTATAAGGATGACTGCCGCGAGGATTGTTCGCTTCATGGCGCAATAATTCGCGCTGCTGTTTAAAAGCCTTTCCCAAAAAGCAGGGCGCCGCGGGCGGGATTCGAACCCGCAGGGGAGTGTGGAGCTCTCACTTGCTCCTTAAGCAAGCGCATTTACCAGATTCTGCCACCGCGGCACCCTCTAAATCCTCACTTTTTGTTCTTAACAAGCTTATACCCGAATTTTGCGAAGATTTTCCGGTGTTTGAAGAATTAGCTGCTAAATTGCCGGAAATATCCCAAAAAATTCGCAGTTTTAAAAAACAAAGTTGTTTTAGCCGAAAAATTTCCGACGACAGAATCGAAAAGGTTAAATACTTGTTTGGGTTAGTACGCTAATGAGTGTGGGACTCTATAGCATTTGCCGGGTTCTGCGAACCCGCTTTTTTTCTGTTTTGACAAACTCAAAGCTTTATAAACCGGTGCGGATTAGCCGCGGGTATGGAGAATATTGAAAGGCTTGTGAGAGAGCCTGACGGCTACCGCAGGTTTAGAGACCATGCTCCTGTTGAAGTTCTCGATGTAAAGGAAATGCAGATAGGGGTGAGAGTTGAGGTTGGGGAGGATTATCTAAGAAAGCTTATTGAGCTGAAGGGCGATGAGGCATCATGGCGGAAATTCCGATACATGGAAAATTCCTTTATCGAGGAAATGTTAAGAGCTAGCTTGATTAAACAATACCCGAACAGGTTTAACGGCTACACAATCCGTTCGGCTGAACCGCTTCCGCAGCAGTCCATAAGAAGGTATGAGGGCAAGCCTGTTGGATACACTATCCCTCCTGGAGAGCCCCTTCCTTACATATGCAACGAGGGGCCTGTTTCGGGAGCTTTTTTAAAAATAAATTGTGAAGCAGTCCTTTACGAGGAAATAAAAGAAGCACCTCCAGAAGAGAAGTCCCGCTTTCATGGTCGTTTCGGGAGCTTTCTTACAGCTTTCAAAAGGCTTATTAAGCCTGACAAATAGGCTGTTCTTATGAAAACAATACTATTAGACACAAATTTCCTGCTCATACCCGGGCAGTTCAATGTGGACATATTTGCCGAGATTGACAGGATTTGCGACTTTGAGCACGAAATAGCTGTAGCTGAGGTCTCTTTGCAGGAGCTCAGGAAGGTCATGGTGCAGGGCAGCGGGAGGGACAAGGCAGCGGCAAAGCTCGGGCTGGAGCTTTTAGAGCATAAAAGGGTTAAAATCCTCGAAAGCCCCCAAAAAGTATTTAAAGGGGTGGACGACTTCCTTCTTGCAATTGCAGCTGAGAAGGGCTTTATAGTCGCTACTGCTGACCGCGAGCTCAGAAAAAGGCTAAAAGAGGCAGGAGTTCCTGTGATTGTCTTAAGGCAAAAACAACATCTTCAGTTGCTTAGGTGAAAAATGTTTTACAGCTTGAAAGTAAAAGACCACGTCAGAGTTCCGCCGGACATGTTCGGGCTTGAGGTAAAGGACGCAGTCATAGCCCAGCTCAAAAAGAACTACGACGGCTACATATCAAAAGACCTTGGAGTAATAATAGACATATTTGACGTGCAGAGCATAGGCGAGGGCATAATAATACCGGGGGACGGCGCATCATACTACGAGACAGAGTTTGAGCTCCTCACTTTTAAGCCTGAAATACAGGAAACAGTTCTCGGAACAGTGCGCGATATAGCAGACTTCGGCGCCTTCATGAACTTAGGCGTAATAGACGGCATGATTCACATCTCACAGACAATGGATGACTTCGTAAGCTTCAGCAAGGACAAAGTTTTGCTGGGCAAGGAGAGCAAGCGCTCATTGAGAGTGGGCGATAAGTGCAGGGCAAGGATAATTGCGGTAAGCTACAAGGACATAGCAAACCCGAAATTGGGCTTGACGATGAGGCAGCAGGGCCTGGGCAAGCTTGAATGGCTTGAGGAAGAAAAGAAAGAAGATAAGAAAGAGGAGAAGAAATGAGCAAGAAAGTGTGCAAAAACTGCAAGCTTATCGTTGAGCAGAGCGAATGCCCGCTTTGCAAGGGCAACCAGTTCTCAACAACATGGCAGGGCAGGATTAATGTTCTCGATCCGTTAAAGTCAAAAATAGCGAAAAACGTCAAACTAACAGCTAAAGGCGAGTACGTAGTTAAGGTGCGATGATGGACATAAAAATAATCTCAACAACTGAAAAGCCCCTTTTTGACAGGACAGAGGTGATAGCGGACCTTGGCTTTGAGAAAAGCACGCCGAAAAGGAGCGAGGCAAGGCAGAAAGTAGCGGATTCCCTCAAAGTGAAAACCGAGCTTGTCATCGTAAAGGAAATAAAGCCGGCTTTCGGCGAGAGAAAGGCAAGGCTAACTGCCAATGTTTACAAGAGCAAGGAAGCGCTTGAAAACTTCGAGCAGGCAGTCATAAAAAACAGGAATGCACCAAAGAAGAAAGAGGGCGAGGAAGCCCCTGCTGAGAAAGAAGAGGCTCTGAAGGAAGAGAAGAAGGAAGAAAAGCCTGCTGAGAAGAAAGAGGCTAAGTAAAAATGGCAAAAAAAGCAAAGAAAAAGAAGAAGGCAACGCAGGTCTGGAAGCTTTATGAAGCAAAGGGCGAGCTGAAAAGAAAGAACAAGTCCTGCCCGAAGTGCGGACAGGGAACATTCCTCGCAGAGCACGCGAACAGGCTCAGCTGCGGAAAGTGCGGCTATACTGAAATCAAAAAGAAAGAATGAACAGGTTTCTACTGCTGGTTAGGGTAAGCAGGCCGGCTTTTTGGCTGGTTTTATCTCTCATTTCTGTTGTAATTCTTTTTTCTTCGGGAGGCAGCTTCACTTGGCTGGCGCTTCTTAATTTCATCCTTTTCCCGGTTTTTGCGTTGATGGTTTTTGGAGTTAACGACGTTTACGACTATGAAACAGACAAGCTAAGCAAGAGGAAGCCATCAAGGGCGGGAGGTTACTTGCTTTCAAAAGAATATCACCGCTTTGTTATGCGCTCTGCAGTTATAAGCGCTGGTATCTTAATAACCGCGTCTGCTTTTTTTAGCTTTTTTTTATCTGATTTAACAAACCTCTTTGCAACTTTACTTTTGGTATTTCTCGCCTACACCTATTCAGCCCCTCCAGTAAGACTAAAGGAGAGGCCTATAATTGACTCGCTGAGCAATTCCCTCTTCATGTGGGCTGTTTTCTTGATTGCCTTTAGCCATAAAGGCAGCTTACTGGATTTTCCTCTAATCGGCTATTATGCGGTACTCGGCATAGCCCCAATACACGCTATGTTCGCATTTGCTGATTATTCCTCAGATAAGAAAGCAGGCATGACAACAATAGCCACCTTTTTAGGGAAACGAGCTACTGCATTTATTTCAGCGCTGATAATCTTAGTTATAATCCTCCTTTCCGGTCTAAAAAATGAGGCGCTTATCTCTTTTGTCTGGCTGATCTTCTTCTTTTGCGTTGCTTGCTTTTTCTTTCCCAGCGAGACTCTCGCAAGAAAACTTTTCTCAACAGTAGGTTTACCTGCGCTTTCGTTAACGCTCATCATATTCCTCTATCAGCAATTTTTATAAAGAGAGGGCAAATAAGCTTCTTTTATGGAGGATATTGAGAAGTGGAGAAAGGCCTGCAGCATAACTGCTGAGGCGAGGGAGTACGGCAAAAGCTTGATCGTTAAGGGCGCTTCTATGAAGGATGTTTCCAGCAAGATAGAGGACAAAATCGCTTCCCTCGGCGGAAAGCCGGCTTTCCCCGCGCAGATTTCATGCGACCACATAGCAGCGCACTACTGCGTTGACGAGGATGACATAATATTCGATTCTCAGCTCGCAAAGCTGGACTTGGGAGTGCATATTGACGGCTGCATTGGCGATACTGCTGTAAGTGTCGACCTGAGCGGGAGGAACGCAGAGCTTGTAAATGCCTCTCGGGAAGCGCTTGAGGCGGCAATAAGCACTGTAAGGGCAGGTGTTACGGTTTCTGTGATTGGCAGAGCTATTCAGGATGTGATAACCGGCAAGGGATTTGCCCCGATAAGAAACCTTAGCGGGCACGGGCTCGCGAAGTATGACGTTCATACAATACCGACAATACCTAATTTTGAAAACGGCGACCACACAAAACTGGAAGACGGGCAGATAGTTGCCATAGAGCCTTTTGCAACAACAGGCTCAGGAGTGATACAGGAAGCGGGCAATGCAACTGTTTTCATGCTCGTGCAGAAAAGGCCTGTAAGGGACCCTTTTGTCAGGGCAATACTCCAGCACATTGAGGGCTATGGAGGAGTTCCTTTCGCTAAAAGGTGGCTTGTGAAGAAGTTCCCCAAGCTTAAGGTAAACCTCGCCCTGAGGCAGATGATGCAGCTCGGAATAATAAGGGATTTTCCTCCCCTTGCAGAGCGCGAAAAAGGGCTTGTTAGCCAGGCAGAGCACACCCTGCTCGTTACAAAAGAAGGCTGTGAAGTCCTCACGAAGAAAGAATAATCTTTGCAGCAGAAGAAACAGAAACTAACTTTTCTTTCCCGGTTTTCATGTCCCGCAGCTTAACCTTTTTCTGCCTGATTTCTTTCTCACCAACAAATACTGCGAAAGGAATGCCCATCCTGTTGACGTAGTCAAGCGTCTTCCCGATGTTCCTTCCGGAAAGGTCCATGTCAGTGTTAATTCCTGCTTTTCTAAGTTCCGAAGCTATTTTTGCAGCGCCTTTCTTTTCCTTTATCGGAATCACAAAAGCTTTTGTCAGCGTGCTTTCCAGCTCAGGATTTTTTTCCTTCAAAGCGTCCATTATTACGTCGAGCCCGAAAGATATGCCGACTGCAGGGTAGTCCAGCTTTGAGTTAAGAAACTGCCCAATCATCTTATCGTATCTTCCGCCAGCAGCAACGGCGGACTTTATCCCTGACTTTTTCAGGAATACCTCGAATACAGTTCCGGTGTAGTAAGAAAGGCCACGGGCAAGCGAGGGGTCAAACTCGACTCCTGCGCATATGACTTCCCTCAACTCGCTAATTGATTCATCATTAACGAGCTTGCTTATCTTATCCAGCTTCTCTGCGTTGCTTCCCTTTACCCTCAGCGCTGAGAAAAGCTTCTTTACAGCATCAGGGCTTATTCCCTTGTCAGCAAGCTCCTCTTTAACAGCCTGTTCGCCGAACTTCTCAAGCTTGTCAATTGTGAGCATTACAGTGTCTGCCTTGTCTTTCTCAATTCCTGAAGATTCGAGGATTGCGTTTAACAGCTTCCTGTTGTTGACCTTTATCACCACAGGCAATTTCAGCCTCTCAAATACTTCCTTTGCAATCATGAGCATTTCCGAATCTGCTGACATTGACTTAACCCCGACAACGTCAACATCGCACTGGAAGAACTGCCTGTACCTGCCCAATTTTATCGGACCATCCCTGAAAACCTCGCCAATCTGGTAGCGCTTGAAAGGCAGCTTAAGGTTGGGATTCATTGCGATGAAGCGGCACATCGGAACAGTTAAGTCGTATCTTAATCCGAGCTCCCTTTTGCCCTGGTCGGTGAGCCTGAAGACTTCCTTCAGGATTTCATCCCCGCCGCTGTACTTGGAAGACAGGGTTTCATACCTCTCAACAACAGGCGTGTCAAGCGGGCTGTAGCCGTAAAGCGAGAAGACTTCTTTCAGAGTGCTGACTATCTTTTCCTTGAGGATTGCCTCCTCTCCTGAAACGTCCTTTGTTCCTTTCGGGAGCTGCATCATATCATCACCTTATCATCATTCTTAATAAAGCTTGCGGCAGGGCTAAAGCACCCTGCCGTTGTCAAAACAGCTGTAGCGGTCAGGCAAATGACAAGCTCCATCCTTGCCAAGCTGCACTACCCTGTAAAGCAGCCCTGTATTGTCGCGTTTCATGCTCATATCCATCAGCACTTGGCTGTTGCCGCTTTCCTTCCCTTTCTCCCAGATTTCTTCCCTGCTCCTGCTCCAGTAAGTTGCCATTCCAGACTTAGCTGTTTTTCTCAGGGCTTCCCTGTTGGAAAATGCCACCATAAGCAAGTTTCCGGTGTCATATTCAACAGTCACCACAGGGACGAGCTGCTCAATACACTCGTCCTTCCTGAGGTATTCTGCGGTTCTGAACCTAGTTACTGCAACCAAGTTCCCTGCGTTTACCCTGACATAGTTCCGGTCCATTGTCATTCCTGTCCCGCTGAATTTGGTTGACGTCAGCCCTGTCCAGTTTGACACAAGCAGCACAGAGTCGTTATCGCAGTCAAGGTAAACTTCTTCAATCTCTGAGCCGTAAGGCATAAGCTCCCCCCTCACAGTTACAGGCACTTTCTCATCTTCAAGGGCCATCCTCAGCATATCCTCATCTGCAAGGAAGAATTCCGTTATTTCCTTAGGAGTCCTCCGCTGCACAACTACAGGAACTACACCTTTTCCGTTAGACTGTACTTTACTGAAGTCAATCTTTTCCATTATTTTTTCAATCCCGTCATACATTTTCATCATCTCCGCAGCATCAGCTGCAATTTTTTATCAAGAACGAGCACAGCGGCGTTTAACCGCAGCGCAGAAGAATCAGCTATGGCAATGGAAAATTAGCGCGGCAGGAGGGAGTCGAACCCTCTCTACAGGGACCACAACCCTGCGTTCTGCCGATAAACTACTGCCGCGATTAGAAAGAATGCTGCCCACAGTGAAGGCAACCACCAATAAAGTTGTAACTAGCTAAACCAGAATTCCTAACAATGAAGGCAATCACTTGTTTGTGCCATGAGGAAAGTAAACCAAGCCAACTATTTAAGCTTATCGGATCATTCCTGTTAGAAAGTAAGCTGTAACATAGCCTGCAATCATGGAAGCAAATGTTAAGTTATACCCTTTCACGAATTCCCTCTTCATCCAGGTCTGGTCTTCCCTCGAGTAAAGGTACGCTGCCCCGCCTCCCCACGCCGCAATTAAGGCTGGAAGCATAACCCTGAAGCTTTGCCAGCTGTGGAAATGCTTTACCATCTCATACCCCTCATTTGGGATATAATCTCTTACTTCGTAACACGAGCTGTCAGTATGCCTGGAAATCATACCCAGAAAAGCGCCGCCTATGAACGAGGCTGCCATTACGCCGAGGTCTTCCTTAAAGCTTCCCTTCCCGCTTTCTTCAACCCTGTCGTCTAAGCCATCCTTATCAGAATCCATGAAAAAGGGTAATGAGAATTTGTTTAAAAGATTAGTGTGTGGAATTTCCTTTGTAAGCTTCAACGATTTCGGGCGCTTGTCAGCTCCTCCCAGCTTTTCCCTGATTTGGCTTCTCTGTAGAAGTCCTTTATGCTTTCGTTTATGTTAATATGTCCCTTTTCTGCAAGCACCCTCTCAGCGAGCCCTATCATATATTTGAGCTTAGCTTCGGGTGTTATAGTAACATTGCAGATGCTTCCAACAGCATCAATAATTTTCTGGACCTGCATATCATATTTTACGATCAGGCTCCTTTCTTTACGCATTATGGACTCAGGAATTCCAATAGCTTGCTCGCTTTGTAGGCGCCCTACAGATCTCATCAGGTTGATGTAGGGGGACAATGGTGCCATTACTTCGTCTTCAAGAAGTACTTCAGGAACAGTTTCTATCCCCTCCCCCAGACCCCGCTCTATCAAGTTATTCACAACCTCTGCTATTCTCCACGGTTCTACAGTTTCTGGTGGTATATCCCTATTCCTAACAGCAACTTCGTAAGCAAGTAAGGCGTCTATTCCGTTCATATCGAATAGCTAATCTAAATTAGCTTTTAAAATTTAGCAAAAAAGAGGGCCACGGCCGAGGATCTCGAACTGCAACCTCGCCTTATGCGCGAAGCGCACTGGTCGGCTTCACGCCGACCTAACGTGTCAACTGAGTTTGCAGTTGATCGAACTCGGTCCTCAAGCTCCACAGGCTTACGTGCTACCATTACACCACCGCAGCCACTTGGCATATTGTTTTGGCATTCTTATTTAAAGGTTTGCGGAAAGTATTTTCTCCAGAACAATAAGCTTTAAATAAATCCTCATACATAGTGTGATGAAATAAGAGGGAATAATCAAATGGAGGGGTTTGGATGAAAACAACGATTTCTGTCATAAAGGCTGACATAGGCAGCATAGGGGGGCATGTCTGCCCCAGCAAGGAAATAATGGCTGAAGTGAAGGGATTTGTAAAGAGAACCGGCTGGATTATCGACTCAAGGGTCTTCTCTATTGGAGATGACATATGCATTTTGATGACGCACAACAAGGGCATTGACAGCGCAGAAGTGCACAAGCTTGCGTGGGATGCGTTCACAGCAGGGACTGCCATTGCAAAGGAGCAGGGACTCTACGGAGCGGGCCAGGACCTCCTGAAGGACTCTTTCTCAGGAAATGTCAAGGGAATGGGTCCGGCGGTTGCAGAGATGGAAATTGATGAACGTCCCAATGAGCCGTTTGTTGTTTTTGCTGCGGACAAGACAGACGCAGGAGCTTTCAGCTTGCCGCTCTACAGCGCGTTTGCAGACCCGATGCACTGCGCAGGGCTTTTGTTAAGCCCGAAAATGACAAAAGGGTTTACGTTCAGGATTATGGACGTTACTTACACTGATGGGGACAGGGTTATTGAGCTTAATGCCCCGGAAGACCTTCATCAGATAGCTGCTTTGCTGAGGGATAATGAAAGGTTTGTTGTCGAGGCTGTCTTCTCAAGGACGAGCAAGGAGCAGGCTGTTTCTGTCAGCACGACAAGGC
>JAFGRH010000035.1 GCA_016935265.1 Candidatus Woesearchaeota archaeon
CTGGTTCATCCTTGTGGCATTGTTAACAAGCCATTCTGAAAACATCCCCACCGCGAAAACAACTATGCCTACGCCGCCCAATATAAGGACCATAGTGAATATCTTCCCTTCTGCCGAAAGGGGGTATACTTCCTGAAAGCCGACAGTGCTTACTGTAATAACAGTCATGTAAAGGGAGTCCAAAGCAGAATAGCCTTCAATATTATAATAGCCGACAGTCCCTGTAACGAGGACAATGATAAGCAAGAGAGCTACAAAACCAAACCTGCTTGAAATCATACTTCACCTCTTTTCCAATTTAACTTCCTTTTCTCCTATTTAAGTTTTTTCCACTTAACGCCCTCTTTGGTGTCATCAAGCTGCACTCCCTTCTTCAGCAGCTCCTCCCTTATCCTGTCAGCATCTGCAAACATCTTTTTGGAGCGGAACTCCTCGCGCTTCGCTATAAGCTTCATCAGCTCGTCAGGAATCTTCTCCTCTGTGAAGTCAATAACCGCTATTACCCCGTTAATCTTCCTAAGGAAGGCAATCACGGCTTTGGCTTCCTTATTGCTGAGCTTTCCTTTGTCAGCGAGTATGTTAACATCCTTGACAAGGCTGAAGACAGCAGCAAGGGCATCGCTTATGCTTAGGTCATCATCCATGGCTTTCTCAAAATCAGCTTCTGCCTTCTTTATCTTACCAGAAACATCGCTTCCTTCACCCTTTGCATCATTAATCTTCACGATAAGGTCCTGAAGCCTCTGGATTGAGTTTGCGGCAGCCTCAACCCCCTCAAAAGTGAAGTTAAGCTGCTGCCTGTAGTGAGTGGAAAGGAGAAGGTACCTTACTGCGATTGGAGAATATCCTTTGGAAAGAACGTCCCGTAGCGTGAAGAAATTGCCAAGTGACTTGGACATTTTTTGTCCGTTGACAAGAAGCCACTCATTGTGAATCCAGTAGTTTACAAACTTCTCATTTAGCGAGCCCTCGCTCTGCGCTATCTCATTCTGGTGATGCGGGAAGACAAGGTCTATGCCGCCTGTATGAATGTCAAAGTGCTTTCCCAAATACTTAGTTGACATGGCAGAGCACTCGATGTGCCATCCAGGCCTGCCTTTTCCGAACTCAGAATCCCAGAATACCTCCCCGTCTTCCTCTGTCCAGCCTTTCCACAATGCAAAGTCATCCGCATCTTCCTTAGCATACTCATCTGCCTGAACGCGGCATGAAGCGCCTTTCTTCAGAGCGCCCTTCTGGAGGTTTGCAAGCTTCCCGTATTCCTTGAACGCAGAAACCTTGTAGTAGACAGAGCCGTCATCTCCCTTGTAAGCCAATCCTTTGTCAACTAGCTTCTTAATCATGCCAAGCATTTCCTTAATATGGTCTGTTGCCTTTGGATAGAGGTCAGCGGGCATTATGTTCAGCTTTTTTATGTCCTCAAAGAAGGCTTTCTCATACTTTTCAGTGAACTTCTTCAGCGGGATGCCTTCTTTTTTTGAGTTTCTTATGGTCTTGTCATCGACATCAGTAAGGTTCATTATGTGCTTTACCTTAAAGCCCTTGTAGATTAAGTAGCGCTTCAGCACGTCTCCTGAAACGTAAGCGCGGTAATTGCCAATGTGCGGGAAGTCGTAGATAGTCGGTCCGCAGGAGTAAATGCCAACCTGCCCCTTCTTGATAGGCTTGAACTCCTCTTTCTTCCTTGTGAGTGTGTTGTAGAACTTCAGCGCCATAGCTGATGACGATTGAAATATATATAAAAGGGTTACGTTTATAAACGAATTTCGGTTCTCCTACCTTGATGGCAAAAGCGACTTTATTGGAAAAGATTGTTGTTAATGTGTTCACTCCTGCAGACTATATTCTTAGCGCTTTTAACGACAAGGTAATGCCTGACGGACGAGACGCAGTTGAGATTAATATGTTCAAAGACAAGGTAATTTCCTACGAAAGGCTTATCACACGGATTGAGCGGCGCTACGCTTCTGGGAAAGGTTATACTCCTAATCTAATTAAGAAGTACGATGGAAGCATCTGCGGAAAAATTGACATAATGTTGGCAAAAAGAAGAGGGCTAATACCTGTTTAGTTACTTCCTAACCACAAACATCACATGGTCGTGCTGGAACGGCTCTAGGCTTTTCTTGTCCACTATCTCAAACTCTGCCTTAAGCGCCTTCCCGACTTCTGCGAAGATTGCCTCAGGCTTCCTGCTGACGTCAACGCTCCTCGCCTTTACCGCGAGGAAGCCGTAGCCCCCCTTCTTAAGGAAAAGCTTGCAGTTCTTCATGAAAATCTCAACCTGGTTGCGCTGGGCAACGTCCTGAAAGACAATGTCTACAGCAGGCATTAAGTGGTAATAACTCTCAGGCTTGTTGGCATCCGCAATTATTGGTATTACGTTAGGCCTTGCGTCAGCAATTGCCATAAAGTCGCGGAAGACCCTTGGAGCGAAGTCAAGCGCTATGATTACACCTCTAGTTACTATCTCTGACAAATACGAGACAGTATAGCCGTGCGCACAGCCGAGGTAGAGCACTTTTGCGTCTTTTTTGAAAGGGAAAACTTTCACGCCTTTAACTATCGAAGCTGCCAGCTTGCTCTTTGCAGGGTTCCAGATTCTAAACTCTTTGTTGCCCTCTTTAATTACCTCCTCATCGAAGAAGGTCCTTCCCGGCGTAAGGCTTTCAGTAAGAAGGACTTTTTTCTTTCCCTGCTTTTCCTCAAAAACACCTTCGTAAAGCTTTATCATTTGAACCTTTTCTCCAAGCCCTGAAGGAGGGCATCCCCAACAAACTGCCCCTTGAAATAGTCCACCTTTATGGCAATCGCTATCTTGTCAGCAAGCGCCCTTGCAGCCTTTCCCCTTGCATCCTTTTTGGCATTTGTAACCAGCTGGTGCTGGAACAAAACCCCGTATTTCGGCATCCTCTGCGAAGGATTTTTGAGGTGCCTGAATAAGGCGCGCTCTGCTCCCAACACCTGTATTGTTGAAGCCGGAAGCTCCATGAGCTTCTTAAGCGAGCCTGCAAGAGCAATGAGCTTTGCGCCTATTGCAGAGCCTGCCAGCGCCTTAAGGTTCGGGCAGATTTCCTGCATCAGCTTTTCAAGGTATTCTTCCTGGGCTTTTTTGAGCGCATAGACCCTTTTTGCCTCGTTAGCAATGCTTTCTATCTGAGTAAGGTCTTTCCTGTCCTGCCTTGCCCCCATAATGTCAGATATTTCTTTTCTTTCAACAATTATGTTGACAAGCTTCTCATTATCTGCTGTTTTGGAGACGCTTGGGGAATATATTCCATACCACTCCCTCAGCCGTTTTACAAGGATGTTTATCACCTTGCCCAGCTCCTCAATCTGGGAGCTGACTTGCATTATCAGCTGGTCCTTTGAGAATTCCTCGCTTATCTTTGCCTTTGTTACTGCAGTTATCTTTTCCTTGTACTTGGTAAAGTCTTCTTTGGAAGTGATTGCATCCAGCTTCCTGACGTCCTGCAGTGTCCTTGCAAGAGCTTCTTTTTTGAAGCCCAGGAATATGAGCTGCCCCTTATGTTTTTTTAATAGACTTTTTTCCTCTTCAAGCCACTCGTTCATTTCAAGAGCAGCAGCATTCTGCAGAGAAACTTGCTCTATCAGCCTGAAGTTGTCGTCAAAGACATAGCTCGCAATACAGTTTGAGTAAAGGTATTTCATCTTTTTTGTGGAAACTCGGATGATTAATAAATATTGCTATCTGAACAGAAAACCCTTCTTGCGCTTTTTTGGAGGCTTCTCAGCCAGAGCAGGTATTATGCACTTACCGCTTGCATCCCTCTTCTTGCATTTCTTGTGGTTTTTCTCCTCCTCTTCCTCCTTAGCCTTGACGAACTTGTGCAGCACCCTGTAAAGTATGTTGCCGTGGTACCTTGCAACGTATTCAGGCTCAACCATGTGGATAAGGGCGAAGATTGTGTCCATTAGCACGAAAAGCATAGCAGCCGCAATTACGATGGCCCAGTTGAATTCTATTTCGCCGTAAATCATCGCTATGCCAAAGTAAGCCAAAAAGTTGATTATAAGAACCGAGGAAAGCTTGAACGCAAGCCACTTCGGAATCGCGTGGAAAAAGTCAGATACCATTATGGTTATGCCTATGATGCCTATCAGCAGCGCGATCAGGGTCTCGACTGCAACGTCAGGGAATCGTCCCCCCACCCCAGCAAAAGTAAAATAGTCAGAGTAGAGCTGCCTTAGGAGGTCAACAGAAACGAAAACAAGCACTAGGCTGTTGCCAACAGCGCTGTTCCAGCCAAGCTCCTCCTTTCTGTACCTTCCAAAATAGAACTCCATAAGTATTAGCGTTATGATTAAGGGAGTAACGATCCAGAGCATGTCAGGGTTCTTGAAAATCGCGGTTGTCAGCGCAACAAACTTATCCCATATTTGGGGCCATAGGACTCCGAATATGTAAGGACTGCTGAAGAAAAACTGTTCTACCATACCTCTTTTACCCTTGTTTTATCCGAAATTCGCTTACAGGCCTCTTTACCTCTCTCATCCACATAAGCCCTATCTTTACAAGCTCACGGTTGAACTGGTCTGAAATGCGGTAAGTCTTCTTGTAAAGGTCATAATCAATCATTCCCATGCTCTTCATTGGAGTAAGTATCCTGTCGTAGAACTGCCTTTTGTTGTAAGAAAGCTTGACCTTTTTGCCTTCATAACCAGGCTCATCAAGCTCAGTAACGAGCTCGCCGTCATGAAGCTTTGTCGCGAAGAAAGACATCTCTGTCTTGTTCATCTCGCCATTCTTCTCCTTTATGGCTTTTATCAGAACTTTCGCAACAATGCGCTGCTGGCTGGTTGCAAAGACTATTTCAAATATATCCTCAGGAAGATGAAATTGGTCGAACAGCACTACCATTATGGATTACCTCTCATCCAATACCCCCAATCTGCCTGTGGTGAGTGCTCCCAATATATAAACGTTACCATTTCCCATACTGATTTACAAAAATATTAAATACTGCTGTTAAGATGAGAAAAATATGGCCCTAAACGCAAAACAATACGACCAAATCAGGGAAGAAATTGAAAAAAGCGACCGGCCCCTGATCTTCTTCCATGATGATGCGGACGGCCTGAGCTCATTCCTGCTTCTTTACAGGCACATCATGAAAGGCAAGGGAATAATGGTGAAGCCATTACCGATAGTTGACGAAAAATACCTTCATTACGTTGAGGAGTACAGCCCTGACAGGATATTCGTTGTTGACATCGCAGTGGTTGAGCAGGAATTCATAGACAGGGCAGGCAAGCCTGTTGTCTGGATAGACCACCACACCCCTCTTAAGAGAAAAAATGTGCTTTACTTCAATCCAAGGTCATCAGAGCTTTCAGATTCAGAGCCTGTTTCCTATGTATGCTACAAAGCACTGAAGCGTGATCTCTGGATAGCCATGACAGGCGCAATAGGTGACTGGTACATGCCTGACTTTGCAGGTGAGTTCGCAGAAAAGTACCCAGACCTTTTTGACGCCAAGATAAAGAAGCCTGAAGAGGCGCTTTTCACTACAAAAATCGGCGAGCTTGTCAAGGTTTTCTCATTCATACTCAAGGGCGCTTCTGAAGAGGCGATGAAGTGCGTCCGCATACTGCAAAAAGTTGAGTCTCCTTATGAAATAATAAGCTCAGAAACGCCAAGGGGCAAGTTTGTCTACAAGCGCTACGACTATTTCAGAAAGCTTTACGATGCGCTTATGGAAAAAGCAAAAAAAGCTGCGGCAAAGGGCAATTTTCTTGTTTACATATACAGGGACAAGGACAGCTTTACTGGCGATATGTCAAACGAGCTTTTGTTCCTGCATCCTGACAAAGTTGTTATTGTCGGCAGGGAAAAGCAGGGAGAAGTCAGAATGAGCCTGAGGGGAGCAGGAAAAAACAAAGTGCTCCCAAAGCTGAAAAAAGCCTTGGAAGGAATGGACGGCTACGGCGGCGGGCATGAATATGCCTGCGGGGCTACTGTGAAGAAGAAGGACTTCGATTCTTTTATAGACAAACTAAGGGAAGAATTCTAATCAGTAGGGCGGACCCCCTCCGCCGGTCGATTCCCTGAAGCCTGAGCTTACAGGACCGATGAAAAGGCTCTCTATATCCTCAAGAATTATGCTGTTCTCATAGCCGAATGACAACCCGTAGTATTCGCAAAGCCTGAACTCCGGGTCAGAAATGCCGAAGTCGAGGTTGTCAATCACAAGCTCAATCATTCCATGCTTCTCGCAGTACCTTAAATGCAGGCTTCTCGGGCTCTTTCTTGTGAGAAGGTTGAAATAAACGCTTCCAGCCTTCATGTAAGGCTTGTACTTGTCAAAATTCCTCTGGAAATTCTCGCTGTCAACATTAGCATACTTTCCGTCCAGGTTAAGGGTTACTGAATCAACCTCTCCCGCAATCCTGTTGGCGATGGAGAAAACATTGTAGAAGTCGTGCTCGTCCTTGAGGAGTATTGTCGGCTTAAGCTCATAGTACTCATTCTTCTCAACAATTATTATCAGGGTCCGGTACTTTTTTGAGAAAGCCTCTGAGTTTCTCCTTATAAGCTCAAGGTTGTGGGTAAGCCCTGCTTCATCCCTCCAGACATTTTCGTTTACTTTCCTGCATAAGTGGATGATGCTCATAAAGTCCTTTACGAACATCTTCGTCTCTTCCTCACTGAACTGGCTTATCTGCACGTATTTAGGGAGTCTTTCGGAATATAACTATCTTGTTATTAATTTTATAAAAGAAGTTATTTCTGGCTCTCGTAGAGCTTCTCAACCATCTTCAGCGTGCTCGCATCAGAAATTCCCTTGTCATCCCTTATCCTGAGAACTCTGGGAAACCTGAGCGCAAAGCCTGAAGCGTATGTCGGGCTTTTCTGTATTTCCTCGTAAGCAACCTCTATTACGACGTGCTTCTTAATCTTAACGTGCTTCCCTTCTTCTGAAATGATAAGCGGCTTCAGAATCTTTGTCATCTCGCCAAAGCTCAGCCCTTCGGATGGTTTCTCCTTAAGGCCTGTTGAAACCTTCCCAATCTCAACGAACTCGCCGCCTTTTTTGCAGGCAATGTCGTAGCTGCTCAGCCAGGTGGCGCGCTTTCCTTCCCCCCACTCTGCTCCGGTTATCACAAGGTCGAGGTTTTCCATTGTGCTCTTGTACTTTAGCATGTGGCCAACCCTTGCGCCCGGCTTGTACGGAGCGTCAAGCTTCTTTATCATAACTCCTTCATTTCCCTTTTCCTTGGAAAGGGCGAAAAACTCCTTAACTTCAGACTCTTTTCCGGTGACTATAGCTCTTGCAGGAAGTATTTTCCTTTCTTCCTTGCTTACTATTTTCTCTATAAGCTCCCTTCTCTTCCTGAAAGGCTCGCGAATCATGTTTTTCCCGTTATACTCAATGATGTCGAAAACATTAACCTCAACAGGAAGCTCCTTTGCAATCCTCTCTATGTCATACTTTCTCTTTATGCGCTGAGAGATGTGCTGGAAAGGAAGGTAGTGTTTTGTCTTAGGGTCAAAGCCGACAGCCTCGGCGTCGAGAATGCAGGACCTTGCCTTAACGTACTTCTTAACATACTCCACAATCTCAGGGAACTGAGAGGTTACGTTTTCAAGGCGCCTTGTGAAAACATTAACATCCTTATCCTTGTGTATCTGAACCCTGAATCCGTCAAACTTGAACTCAACATCAGCAGGGACACCAACAGTTTCGAAGCCCTCCTCTATTGTGTCTGTCTTAAGCGCAAGCATAACCTTTATCGGAGTGCCGATTCTTATCTCAACATTCTCAAGCCCTTTCATGCCCTTTGTCTTTGCTGTTTTAGCAACAACAGCAAAGTCAGTAGTAAGGTCATATGCCTGCTGGACAGCGTCTGCAAACCTGTTGTATATTTCCCTTGCAACCTTTTCGTCAGCCTCAATGGCATCGTAGCTTTCAATGTTCTTTATGCCGTCAGCAGAATAAGCCTTCAGGGCTTTTTTGCACTTTTTCTCCTCGTCAGCAAGCTCTGGGAAGAGCCCTTTTACTATGGGGAAATAAGCCCAGACAATGGCATCCCTTAAAGCGCCAGACCCAACTCCAACCCTTAAGTCCTGCAGTATTGTCCTCGCAATGTACTTTGCTTCTATAGGCTTTGCCGAAGTAAGAAGCTCTGCTATGCCCTGCAGCTTGCGGTCAACGCTTCCTGCTCCTACCTCCTCTGCAAGCTTCCTGACGTTTGAGAAAACCTTCCTGACAGTAAGCTCTGAAGAAGAAAGGGTGGACTGCTTCTTTTTCCTGACAAGGTTCTCGGCAACAAGCCCTAAATCTCCTGTCTTCTTCCACTCCTTGTTAACATCCTTAAGGTCAGAACCTGAAGCGATTGATATAGCCTTTGCTATGGTCTTAGAAGCAACGCCTATCTCACGCTCATCCCATGCAGGGTAAATCCTTCCCTGAAGCAGAAGCACCATTTCCTCAACATCATCAGCAGGGGTTTTCTTCAAAAGGGCGGAGAGTATTTTTGTCTTCTCAAGCCTTTTGGTAGTTCCTTCAAGCTTCTCGTAAACTTCTGCAAGCTCAGAGTATTTCATATCCCAAAGAATAATCTGATTGCCTAAATACTTTGCGGTAGCCGGCTGAAAACAGTTAAATTTATTAACATTAAAAGGGGAAATTGCCACAATGGAAGTACTTGAAGCACTGCACACCAGGAGAAGCATAAGAAAGTACCTTGACGTTCCTGTCGAATGGGACAAAGTCGGGACAATCCTCGATGCGGGCAGAGTAGCACCTTCTGCAGGCAATCTGCAGTCTTGGAGGTTTGTAGTTGTAAGGAACCCTGAGAAGAAGAAGCAGATAGCTGATGCCTGCCTCCAGCAGTACTGGATGGAGCAAGCGCCTGTATTCATAGTAATATTCGCAGAGATGAACAAGCTTGAAAACCATTATGGTATAAGGGGCGTAAGGCTTTACTCGATACAGAGCTGCTCAATGGCAGCTTTGCAGATGATGCTGGCGGCGCACTCACTCGGTCTTGGAACTTGCTACGTCTCGGCATTTGACGAGAATGCTATGGCAAGGATATTCAACCTTCCTGACTCCGTAAGGCCGCAGTGCATCATAACAATTGGCTATCCTGACGAGACGCCTGAAGCGCCGCTGAGGTTCAGGCTTGAGAACATCGCATGGCACGAAGTCTGGAATCCGAGCAACCCGCCGGTAGCAGGAACAGGCGGAAGCGGAAGGGTAGTAGACCCTGATTACACTGTCTGGAACTTCAGAGTGGCGGAGAAGCCGGTGCAGTTTGCAAAAGAGGCGGCAAAGGACATTGAACGCGTTACAAGGAAAAGAAGGCAGAGGCTTTTCTCAAAGCTGAAAGAGCACGGCAAGAAGTTCGCCAAAAAGAAGGAAGAAGAGAAGTAATTCTTGATGTTGTTCGTGGCGCCTGAGCTCCGTTCAGGTTGTCTTTCCCTCCCCTTAACTTCCGTAGGGGAGGAAAGACAAGTCCAGAGGACCGCCACGAACGGTAAGGGCTCAGTGCAGAACCTAATTCTTGGCAAATTATTTTAACAACCCCCTTATTGCAAAGCTATGGACTACAACCTTTTCCCGCACGATTCTGTAAGGGCTGTGCAGAAGGAGTTCATGGAGCAGGTCCAGGATGCGGTTGCAAAAGGGAAATGCCTTCTTGCGCATGCCCCCACTGGCATAGGCAAGACCGCCGCAACGCTTACTCCTGCCCTTAAAGTTGCTCTTGAGAAAGGGCTCACTGTTTTCTTTTTGACGTCGAGGCACACACAGCACAGCATAGCTATTGAGACGCTCAGGAAGATGCAGGAAAAAAGCGGCAAGAGCTTTTCAGTTGCAGACATAATAGGTAAGAAGTGGATGTGCTGCCAGAGCGGGGTAGAGGCGCTTTACAGCAAGCAGTTCCACGACTATTGCAGAGCGATGAAAGAAGATGAGCAGTGCGAATTTTACCTTAATTTAAAGAAAGCGAACAAGCTGACAAGCGAGGCAAAAAAAGCCCTTTCAATCGTAACGATGAAGCCTGTCGGCACCGAAAGAATAGTTGAGGAAAGCAAGGCTTTGAAAGTCTGCCCTTATGAGATAGCAATGCTCGCCGCGCAAAAGGCATCTGTAATAATAGCTGACTACTACTACCTCTTCAGCCCCGGCATAAGGGAAGCATTCCTTAAGAAAACAGGCAAGAAGCTGGAGAAGAGCATAATAATAATCGACGAGGGGCACAACCTTCCTGGGAGGATGCGGGAGCTACTCAGCGAGAGGACTTCAACCGTTGTTGTGGGCAGGGCGATAAAGGAGGCGCAGAAATACGGCAAGGAAGAGGAGCAAGAATTTCTTGTGAGGTTCGGCGATATTCTCGCAGAGCTTGCAGAAGATGTTCCTGAAAGAATAGTCGCAAAGGAAGAGCTCAAGAAAAAGATTTCGGAGAAGAAGTACGAGGAGATTTCATCAAAGCTGCACTTCTCAGCAGACGAAGTCAGGGAGCAGCAGAGGCAGAGCTTCATTGGCTCTGTGGCGAGCTTCCTAGATGTTTGGGACAAAGAAGAAAAAGGGTATGCAAGGATAATAAGGCAATACCCTGGGAAGTACGGCAATGCAGTCTCGCTTTCCTACGCCTGCCTTGACCCCGCGATAGCTACTGCTGAGGTCATAAAAAAAGCTCATTCAGCAATAATAATGAGCGGCACACTGAACCCTACAGAGATGTACAAGGACCTGCTCGGGTTTCCAGCAGAGACGAAAGAGACAGTCTTTTCAAACCCTTTCCCGAAAAGCAACAGGCTAGCCCTTATAATACCGAGCGTAACTACAAAGTTCTCGAAGAGGAATGAGCAGCAGTACAGCAGGATAGCAGACATAAGCGCGGAAATTTCAAACTTAGTGCCGGGAAACGTCGTCATTTACTTCCCAAGCTATAAGGTAAGGGATGAAGTGCACAAGTTCCTGCACGGCTGCTGCAACAAAAAGATCATGAAGGAAAGCCCTGAGATGAGCAAAAAGGAGAAGACAGAGCTCCTCGAGAAGTTTAAGGAGGGGCACAAAGAGGGAAGCATCCTTCTTGCTGTCTTCGGCGGAAACTTTAGCGAGGGAATAGATTTGCCCGGAGACTTTCTTAAAGCGGTTATTGTAGTCGGGCTGCCGCTTGGACAGCCCGATCTGGAAACAAAGATGCTCATAAAGTACTACGACGAGAAGTACGGCAAGGGCTGGGATTATGGGTATGTGCTGCCTGCCTTTGTCAAGGCCCTGCAGAGCGCTGGCAGGTGCATAAGGAGCGAGACCGACCGCGGCTTGATATGTTTCCTCGACGAGAGATATGCGTGGGAGAGGTATTACAAGTGCTTCCCCAAGGACTGGCAGCCGGCGATAACAGCACTCTACAAAGACAGGATAAACGAATTCTTTACCACCAATAAGTAGTGAATAATCGAAAGGTTTATATACTTGCTGTGTTTTGGAGCTGATAGGTGATGCTAAATGGGCGAAGACAATTATGATGCACGTGCCGGGATGACTAACGGCGAGGGAGTTCGAGATTCATACGCCTTTTTAAGAGAAAGAGGGCTGCCTATAGGTGGAAAAAGGCCTGAGGTTGCTGCCGGAACTGCCACAGCTGCTGCTCCTGTTAAGAGTGATTTGCCTAATGACGACTATGTCCAGGTCAGAACGCCTGAAGGAACCTTTTACATTACAATGGGTACTGTTGATGCCCTTAAGGAGAAGCTTAAGGGAAGGGTCAACGGGGCGCATTCAGTCAGAGCTCCTTCCATAGACGCCTTTTTCGAGGCTTTGGAGGGCGGAAAAATACCAAAGGACGACTTTAAAGCGATGCAAGAATATGGCGTGCCCGGTGTTATAAGAGGTTATGAAGTGCTTGACAGGCAGACCCTTGAAAAGAAGCTGGAGCAGGAAGAGCTTAAGCAATAGTCTCAACCAGTATACGAAAACGTAACATTTATATACTAGCGTGTTCATAGTAGGGGGTAAGAATAAAAGGAGGCTCCCTGAGACTTCTCTCCCCTAACCCCCAACTCACGCTTTGGGAGCCTTTCTTATTCTTTAATTTCTTCAACCACTTAATTAAGCGCTTAATCAAAAAAACTTAAAAGCAGCAAAGCTATTTGAGCCTTTGATGGAAAGGATAACGGAAAAGAGGGCAGAAAAGCTTCTGAAGAAATACTCCAAGAACAGTTTTGCATACAGGAAGGTGCTTCAGCACGTAAGGGCTGTAAGAAGGCTTGCCCTGAAAATAGCGTCAAAGTCAAAGCGCAGACTGGACAAAAAGTTTATTTCCACAGCTTCGCTGCTGCACGACATAGGAAGGTTTGACAACCCTCCTGGCTCAAAGAGGAATGCAGTCTGGCACGGCGTGGCAGGAGCAAGAATACTTAGGAAAGAGGGCCTGCCAAGGCATGCACGTGCCGCTGAAAGGCACGTCGGCAGCGGCATAACAAAGGCAGAGGCAAAAAAGCTCGGGCTACCGGCTAAAAGCTATCTTCCGAGGACAGCAGAGGAAAAGATAATCTGCTATGCAGACAGCCTGATTTTCGGAGACAAGGAAGGAACTCTGAAAAAGCTGCTGGAGCGGTACAGGAAGGAAGTCGGCCCGCAGCTTGTCAAAAGAACGATTAAGCTTCACGACGAGATTGAGAGGATGAAGAATGGTTAATGTGCGCGAGGCTGAAAGGAAAGAAGCTTTTTTCGAGGAAAAACAGCAGAAGGAAGAGCTTGAAGAACTGAATAAAGCCCGTGAAATTCTTCACGCTGTCTGCCATATTTCTTTTATGATAAAGGAATCTACTACAGGTTTGTCTCACCAGCCAACATTAGAAAAGGCAACAAGGTTTATTCTGAATAAGCTAAAGGCTGCTGAAATGAACATATCCCTGTCGAAGAAGCACGAAAGGAGGGTGAGCAAGGCAGCAAGGATGATGCTCAGCCAAGCCCGCCGAATAGGGCTGAATGTCCTGAAAGAAGACGAAAAGAGAATACTTTCGGAATGCGCTAACTTCGACAGGATTTTAAAAAGGCACTTAGATCAGGTAAGAGAGCTCATAAAAGCCGCAGAGCAGATTAACTTACTTATCGAATCTAAACCAAATCGGGCTGTTATCAAGGAAAAGTTCGAATTTATTTACGCTAAAGCATTAAGCACAGGCGGCCAGATGATAAACGATGTAAGCATTGCAAAAGACCTGCTTCAAAAAGCAGACCAGGCAAGGCGCTCAGCTAACCAATAATTTATTAAGCAAGCCACAACACCCTAAAAGCACGGGCCCGTGGTCTAGTGGCTATGAGCTGTAAGCTTCTGGGCTTCAGCTAGCAAACGTCTCCTTCACAGGGAGAAGGTCACGTGTTCAAATCACGTCGGGCCCATTTCTAAAATGAACATCGATGATTTCAGGGAAGAGCAGCTGCAGACCTCAAGGAAAGTTCTGGTAAGGGACGACTTCAAGAAGATAGAGCTGGTTGCAGGATGCGACCAGGCTTTCAAGGGGAAAAAAGTAATTTCAGCAATTGTTGTCTGCACAAAAGACCTGAAAGTTGTTGACGAGCAGTACGCAACAGTTGAAACTGACCTGCCATACCTTCCAGGATTCAGGTACTACAGGGAGGGCCCTGCGATAGCAGCGGCATTTGCAAAGCTGAAGAAAGCCCCTGACGTTATGATAATGTCTGCAAACGGCATACTGCACCCTTTAAGGATGGGTCTTGCCTCGCAGGTAGGCATAGCGCTTAACGTCCCGACGATAGGTATTGCAAAAACGCTTCTCTGCGGAAATGTTGAGGAGGGAAAAGTCTATCTGAACAACGAAGTCAGGGGGCAGGAAATAAAGACGAGGGAGCACAGCAAGCCTCTCTATGTTTCAGCAGGGCACAGGATAAGCCTCGAAACCTCACTCGAACTTATCAAGGAGATTACAAAATACCCGCATAAGCTGCCAGAGCCTTTACATTTGGCGCACAGGCTCGCAAAAAAGGCTCTTTCCGAGCTGTATTCTTCTGAGAAAGGCTTATAAAATAATCTGTGTTAGCCAAATTTATGAATTCCTTATCAATAGACGAGAAAGGGAGAATCGGATTAGGGCATCCGGGAGAGACCCTATATTTCATAAGGGCGGATTACAAGCTCCGCTCAGGGGAGCTTAATGGTGGTATTGCGGTCACTAACGAGCCTTATTTCGAATACCTCAAGAGCGAATTTGAGGTTACTCTGCCAGCTTGCGAATTCCCAACTTTAAACCAAGAATTTGCAGGAAAAGTCCGCTCATTTTACCCTTTTGTCTATCCTGCGGAGGTTGAAGAAAACGGTCTAGTTGCTGTCCCGAGGGAGCTGAGGAAAAAGATTCCCTTCAGGAAAGGCGGGAAAGCTTACAAGGCAGGAAGGGGAGGCTACCTGCTGTTAACTCCTGTCCCTGTGAAAAACAGGTATATAAAATCAACACGAATCGAAATAATACTGGCTGAGGCAGACCAGAAGAGGAGAGAATTTCTCGAGGAATTCCCCTCCCTTATGAAACAAATAGAGCTTCTGCTGTCAAGCATGTCATCTTACGAAGAAGCTAAAGCCTGACCTTCCTGAAGAGCTTAGGCAGCTGCTTCAGCGGATAAGTGTTCAGGACATCTTTCTTCTCAAGCCAGCCCCGCCTTGCCATTGAGACGCCGAGCTGGATGAAGCCAAGGCTTGAAGTAGTGTGCGCATCTGTATTGATTACGAACTTTGCGCCCATTTCCTTCGCTTCCTTGGCATGGACGTCATTCAGGTCCATCCTTTTCGGCTGTGAGTTTATCTCCATGGCGACTTTGTTGTCAATGGCTGAGCGGTAGACTTTTTTCAGGTCGACATTGTAAGGCTCGCGCATGTAAATCATCCTTCCGGTAGGGTGCCCGAAAATGTCAACATGCTCATTCTCCAGGGCGTTTGTTATGCGCTTTGTCATTAATTCCTTGGGAGATTTGAAGCGGGAGTGGATTGAGGCAACCACTATATCAAGCTTCTTCAGTATTTCGTCAGGGAAGTCAAGCTCTCCGTTTCCCTTTATGTCGACTTCAGAGCCAGTAAATACCTTTATCCCCTTGACTTTTCTGTCAGCTTCCTTAACTTCCTTAATCTGGAAAAGGAGCTGGTCCTCATCAAGGCCGTGCGCAATAGGCTCTGACCTTGAGTGGTCTGTAATGGCAATGTACTCATAGCCCAGCTTCTTTGCAGCCTGGACCATCTCAACAATGGTGTTTTTCCCGTCAGTATAATTTGTGTGAGTGTGCAAATCTCCCTTAATTTCATTGTAGCTGATAATTTTCGGCAGCTTATTTTTCAAGGCAGCCTCTATCTCACCTGCATTCTCCCTAAGCTCAGGAGCCATGCACTGCATTCCTATTGCCTTGTAGACTTCCTGCTCTGTCTTCCCTGCAACAAGCCTGTTTCCCTTCCTTTTGAAGACTCCGTACTCATTTATCTTCAGCCCTTTTTTTATGGCAATGTCCCTCACAGCGACGTTGTGCTCCTTGCTTCCTGTAAAGTACTGCAGGGCAGCGCCGAAGTTCTTTTCTATGACGCGCAGGTCAACCTGCATCCCGTTTTCAATTATTACGCTCGACTTTGTAGGACCTTGCGCCAGAATTCTTTTTACTTCAGGCATTTTTGTGAAGAAAGCCATAACCTTTGGAGCTTTCTTTGAAGCTACAAGAATGTCAATGTCGCCGATTGTCTCCTTTCTTCTCCTTAAAGAGCCTGCAATGCTCACAGCAGAGGCTTCCGGCAGCTTTTTCAGCTTTTTTTCTATCTCCAGCGCAGTCGGCAGGGCTTCACCGAGGAGCATTCTTTGCCTGCCGCCCTTGATAAGTTCCAATCCCTTCAGTATTTCGCTCTCGCTTTTCTCGCCGAAATGCTCAAGCTCCCTTATCTTGCCGGCTTTTGCAGCAGCTTCCAATGATTTTAGCGAGTCGATGCCGAGCTTCTCGTTAAGCACCTTTATCTTCTTCGGGCCAAGACCCGGAACTTCCATAAGGTCGAGGATGTGCTTCGGCAGACCTTTCATCAGTTTGTCATAGTAAGCAAGCTTTCCTGTGGTGAGCAGCTCCTGCAGCTTCTTCTCGATGGACTCGCCAACGCCTGCTATGTCCTTAAGCTTTCCCTTCTTCGCGAGCTCGTTTATGTCCTCGGAAAGCGCCTCTATCGACCTTGCAACTTTGCGGTAGGCACTCGGCTTGAAAGCAACGTCCTGCATCTCGAGAATATCCGCGATGTTGTACAGAATCTCAGCTACCTCGCTGTTTTTCATAGCACTTAGCATTGCTTTTTCCTATTTAATACTTTGCTGTGCATAAACCTTATAAGCCAGCAGTATTGCCTTCTTTTTATGAGCGCGGATTCTATAGCAGCGGAAATACGTTCTGAGCTGAAAAAGCAGGCAGACCCGAAAAGGGCAAAGCTCGAAACAAGGTATTTCAAGGAAACTATAAAGTGCTACGGCGCAAGCCTGTGGAAAGCGAGGAAGATAGAGAAAGAAACCTACGCAAAGCACAAGGAAGAGATTGACTTGAAAACCTCCCTGCAGCTTGCCGATAAGCTTCTTAATGCTGGCTGGTTTGAGGAGGGCTTTATAGGGCTTTGCATGGTTGCAAGGCACAAAAAAGAGTTTACAAAGCAGACTTTCAAGACTTTTGAGAAGTGGGCGGGGAATTACATTGCTAACTGGGCGCATTCTGATGATCTTTCTGCTCATTTAATCGCGCCGGTACTTGAAAAATATCCGGAACTTGCAAAGCAGCTTGTTTCGTGGACTTCATCCCCGAACAGGTGGAAGAGAAGGATAGCGGCAGTGTCTTTCATATACGAAGCAGGCAAAGGAAAGCACTTTAACGAGATATTCACAATAGCAAGAGTGCTGATGAACGACAAGGACGATTTGGTGCAGAAAGGGTCGGGGTGGATGCTGAGGGAAGCTGTAAAGGGAAACGAGAAAAAAACACTTGCTTTCTTGGAGAAATACAAGCTGAAGCTGCCGAGGACGACATTAAGGTATGCTATTGAGCGCCTGCCTCAGAAGAAGAGGAAGGAGCTTTTGAGAAAACAATAAATTCTAGCGCTTATTCGTCTAGCCTTATGAATGAAAGGAATATAATCACTGGAATAGGAAGCGTGCCTTTCAGGATGCCGGCAAGCGCCTTAAAGTACGCAATAAAAGAACACGACGTTCCTTACTGCCCTGAAATGTACAAGATAGGGGAAACGCTTGAGGCAATAGCAGAAAAAGGCACACTTCTTTGCGCTGAAGAGTTCAAGAGGAGCGTTTATGGCGCTGATTTGGCAATTGTTCCTTTGCCAGGGCCTGTTGTAATGTGGCAGAGGAAGATATGCGAACTTGAACAGGCACCGCTGAAAGTCTACGCTGCAGCCAAAAATTTCCTAAGCTGCCTGGATGTCGGAAAAGCAATTATCCTCCTGAGCGAGCCTGGACTTGGCGAATTTGACGATTACCCTCCGATGATGGATGAACTTTCCAGCGAGCTACCGGATGCGCTTGTAGCGGTCCATGCCTGCGGTGTAACGGACCTGGAAAAGCTGATGAACACGGTAAAATGCGTAAGCTACAACGCGCATTTGCATTTTGACATCACGCAGCACAAAGAAGCTTACGCCGATTTCAGGGAAAGGGGCGGGATAATAATCTGGGGAATAGAAGGGATAAAGGATGTCAAGGATTTCAGGTCTGGTGATATGATAAGCTGGACCTGCGGGCTTGGAACCTACACTCCGGATTTCGCCTGGGACGTAAAATACATGCTGGACAGGACGGCGGATGAGCTTCTCAGGAAATAGTTTACCCGTTCAGCTTCTTCTCAAGCCAAAACGCAAACCTTTATTTACCTGCTACTCCTCGAATGCCTTTGATGAAGCGGAGTTTCAAGCTTATATTGGGAATCCTCATCCTGGCATTCATACTTCTTGCAGTTTTTTCCACCCCTGAAAAGGAAGAAGCTACCTTTGACTTCCCCATAGAAACAGAAGAGGAAGCGCTTGCCTACGCAAGGCAGAACCCTGAGGTTCAGGGTTTCATTAAGGGCTGGTCTGATGAGCAGTTCTACGAGCAGAGCCGGGCTACATGGGATGAAGCTTCTGAAGTGTGGGAAGTCGTCATTAACCCAATCGGAGAAGCCCACTTTGACTATCTCTTTTTAATCGTCTTTTATGCTGACGGGAAAGTAACTCACAGCGGTGTTGTGGAGACTGCGTAAAAGCAGAATGCTAGCTACTTTGAAGAATTTTTATTAAGGATTCAGGCTTCAAGAACGTACTTATCTCCATCGAGAATTACTTCCAGCTTTTCAACCGCAAAGAATTCTTCTTCTGCCTCAAAAAGGCCTTTCACAGTGACTTTTGCATGCTCCTTCACAGCCTGCTCAAGGACAGATCCGGCCAGTTCATACTCTTTGCGGTCTTTGGTGCTGTCCTTCATCAAAAAGGAATAAACTCCACTTTTGGTCTGGTCTGAGATTTCCCAGCTGTAGCCGCTCATGTAAGAGCCTATATTCCCTATACTTCCCTGAACAACTGAGTCCTTGCCGGATTCCATCGCTTCCTTCAGCGTTACTATCTTCTCTGCCATGCCGCGATAGCGAGTCAGAATCTGTTTAAAATGCTTTTGCCCACTAGCCACTGGACAGCCGCGCGTAGCGTATTTAAAGCAGGAAGGCATTCTAAGATTACTAAACACCCCTCGCGCGGTAGCAGCTGCCAAGGCAGCTGCACAGCGCACTTTTCTAAAATGAGAACAGGAACCGCTAATCTGCCACTGCATGGGGGAAGCTGCCCGAGCTGGCTCTTCCCGAGAATGAGAGAGCTATCAGGCCTTATAACAGAGGCTATAGTGGACGAGTACGGAAAGGACGAGTTCCTTAGAAGGATTGCAGACCCTTTCTTCCTGCAGAGCCTGAGCTGCGTGATAGGGTTTGACTGGCACTCGTCGGGAACGACTACTACAACAATGGGCGCTTTGAAGGAAGCGGTCAATAAGCTGGGCTTAGGGATAACTATCTGCGGGGGCAAGGGAAAGACTTCAAGGAAGGCGCCGCAGGAAATCATAGCTTCCTCCTACAATATTTCCTCAAAAAAGCTGCAGAAGCTTGTCTACAGCAGCAGGATGGCTGCAAAGGTGGACAGCAATTTGCTGCAGGACGGCTATAATTTGTATCATCACTGTTTTATCTTCACAGAGGAAGCAAAATGGGCTGTTGTGCAGCAGGGAATGGCTGACAACGGGTATGCGAGAAGGTACCACTGGCTTTCTGACAATGTGGCGAGTTTTGTGAACGAGCCGCACGAAAGCATTTGCGGGGAGAAGGAAGAGGAAGTTCTGGACATGACCGCATGCCAAAGCGAGGAAGCAAGAAGGACTTCAGTAGACTTAATCAACGACAATCCTGTTCACCTTAGGAAATACTTATCTCCGCAACTCAGGCTCAACGACTTCTTCGATTATAGCAGCGAGGAGCTGACAATGCCAGCGCATCACCCTACGCCTCAGCTTTCTAAAAGGGTGATGCAGCAGCTCCAGGCTGCATATGAGATACAGCCGCAGAGCTATGAGGAGCTGGCTTCTTTGAAGGGGATAGGAGCTAAAAGCATAAGGGCATTAGCTTTGGTTTCAGAGTTAATCTACGGCGCGAAGCCAAGCTGGAACGACCCTGTGAAGTTTAGTTACGCTCATGGGGGAAAAGATGGATTTCCTTATCCCATAGATCAGGACCACTACGACAAGTCAATAGCAGTGCTCTCTGACGCCGTAAGAAATGCAAAAATGAAGGAAAAAGAAAAAATAAAGGCAATAAAAAAGCTAAGGGCGTTTATCCCCAATCCTCTACCACATCAATCATCGGGTAGCGGTACACAGGCTGTGTGTATGGCAGCTTCACCGAATTGATTTCTTCAAGTTCGTTTGCGAGGTCGTTCATCTTTATCCTGCTGTTTGAGACTGTGTAGAGAACGTCGTCCATATAAAGAGCGCGCCTCACAGCGTTGCTCGAGCCGTAGTAGGAGTAATAGTCCTCATCGCCCTCGTTGTGGGTTACCTTGCCCTGAACTTCAAAGCCGTCTTCAGGAGTCAGGCTGAAGACATAAGCGCCCTGCCATACGCGCTGCATGTAGTAGCCGTACCTTGAGTCGCGGTAGCGGTCGCCCTTTATTTCCCTCACAGGTATCACAAGCAGGTTCTTTTCCTTGTCGAAGAGGAAAGCCTTGTGCTCATACAATGCTTCTGAGTCCGTGCCGGGCTGGCCGATTTGGTAAGAGTCCACAACTACCGGGTTTGAGACGTCAGATACGTCAAACAGGGCAAGCTTAACTCCGCCTACTGATACGCCGCCCCACTGGTTTTCCTCAGTTTCCTTTCCTATGCCTATGATATGGTCCTCATCGTAAGGGTGCAGGTAGTCAGAGTAGCCAGGTATTTTTAGCTCTCCGAGTATTGAAGGGTTGCTCGGGCTTGACAAGTCTATCACGAAGAGCGGGTCTATCCTCTGGAAGGTTACCATGTAAAGCCTTTCTCCTATGAACCTTGTAGAGTAAATCCTCTCATCCTCTGCAATCTCCTCAAGCTCGCCTACAATTTCCATGCCTGAGTCAAGCACGTAGACGTTGTTGTACATAATTGACTGTCTTCTGGTATAGATGTTGCTTGTTGTTGCAACGCGGAAATAGCCTTCGTGCTCATCCATTGAGAACTGGTTAAGCAGATATCCTGGAACTTCGCCACGTGAGTCGTATTCTATCTCGCCTTCGTTTATGCTTATCTTGTGGATTACGGTCTTGCTCCTTTCCTTGGCAAGGTTTGCCTCGTACTCCTCAACAGCTTCGCTTATTTCATCCACGAGGTCTTCTTTCTCGCTTTCCTCCATGCTGTTGTACATCTCTTCAAGGACTGCCGAGATTTTGTCCCAGGTTTCGTATGAGGCAAGCCCTTCTGACTTGATGGAGTTTATCTCAGCCTGTACATCTTCGGGAAGCAGCGGAACTACAACCTCGTAGAACCTTTCCTCATTGTTCTGCTCGTAATAGTAGTAGCGGTAGTTCCTCTGGTATGCAATGTAGATGTTGTCCTGAGAGACGTAAAGGTTGTTTGAGTGGCCCATCAGGTAGCTCTTTGCGTTTATGCTGTCCGCATCAGATGCTATGTCAAATGAAGCTACAGTGTGGAAAACGTAGCTGCCCTCAGGGTTGTCGAAGTAATATACATCAGGCTCAACAATTACTTTTGCTGATTCCCTTACTACAGGAACGTCAACAAGATTGTTGTAGTAGTAAACGCTGTCTTTACAGATGAAGTAAACATAATCCCCAATCATTCTTGACTGGAAGTAGTAGCCGTTTACGTTGTAGTCCTTGACAAGGTCTGGGTCAGACCTGTCAGAAATGTCGTAGACATAGACGTGAGTTCTTGTGGTAGTTCTCGGAACAGGATAGTAGCCGTACTCAGGAATCATGTAGACCTGCTCATAGTCGTCTGCGAATACAGCAAGCCTGTCGCCGTTGACAAACAGGTCTCTTACGTTCCCGTCAATTCTTGTTTCAGAAAGTATCTCGGCATCATCCGCAGGATAGGCGTCAACTATTACAAGCTCGCTTCCTGAGATGACATAGATGTACTTGCCGTCATTCTTCACGAAGTCTGCCTCGTCAACACCCTCTACCTGTACGTTTGTTTCTGAGTACTCTGAAGCAGAGGAGTCAGATTTTGTACCCCCTGCTTCTGCTGCCATTGGCGCAGCTATCTGAGCTACTGATTCCTCCGTATCCATTGCGAAAGTGGCTCTCGTAAGCCCCGTTCCAAAGCTGCCATCATAGCCCTGGGCTGATTCCAAGGCTGCCTGGTTCAGGTATTCCTTTATTTCGGCATTGCTGGAGAACTTCTTTAGCTCCTGTGTGGAGCCAAGCTCTATCTCGACGCCCGGAGTCGTTGTTCCGGGCTGTGTTTCGGCGCAGGACACTGCAAACAGGGTAGCCACGATTATTGCGAATAAGTATGTTTTTTGTGCCATAACGGTAGTAGAATAAGGGTTATTTATATACCCTTCCATAGGTTCAAAAGAAGTTGAAATTATCTTCCTTTCTTCTTCGCAATGCCAAGATAGCCTTTCACCTTGTCATCAGTAAGGTCCTCAAAGCTGCTGTAGAACTGCCCTATTGAGTAAAATATCAAAGGAGTCTGGAGGCAGACAACCTCATCAAAAACCTTCCTGAGTTCCTCAACAATGTCTTTTGGGGCAACAGGAATGGCGAGGATTAGCTTCTTCGGCTTCTCCTTTCTAAGATACTCTGCAGTGGCCCTTACGCTCTGTCCGGTTGCAATGCCGTCATCAACTACTATTACTATGCTGCCCCTGAGCTTGGGCGCTTTTGCCTTGCCCCTGTATTCCTTATAGCGCCTCTTTATCTCTTCCTTTATTCCCTTGACTTCCTTTTCGATGTAGCTCTTTGAAATGCCTGCGTAGTCAATCCATGACTTGTCAACGCTTGCCTTGCCATCCGGCGTTACTGCGCCTATGGCAGCTTCAGGATTTCCGGGAAAGCCGATTTTTTTTGTCACGACTATGTCAAGCTCTGCCTTAAGCTCTTTGGCTACTACGCTGCCTATCTCAACCCCGCCCCTCGGTATTCCTAGGACTATGACGTTCTTCCTCTCGGCGTAGTCTGATAGCGCCTGCCCAAGCTGGTTTCCTGCATCGAACCTGTCTACGAACATTCAAACACCTTTGTAAAGCCTTTTCGCAATAGAAGTAGGAAGTCCTGCCTTAATAATCTTTCCAGCAGCGGTTTTTATATCGTATTCAACCCTTTTTATGCCTGCAGTAAGGTTTTTTGTGTTCACAACGGCGTAAGAAGCCTTTGGGTTGCCGTCAAAAGGCATTCCAACAGAGCCAGGGTTAACTATAAGCACTTTGTTGACATCAGCAACAAAAGGCACGTGCGTGTGCCCCAGAAAGAGCATTCTGGTGTTAACCATAGAAGAAAGGGATTTCAAGTCGCCGTCAGGGTATACGCCCTCGTACATGCTTTTCGGCGTGCCGTGGAAAATGCTGAGCCTTTTCCTTATAATCTTAACAGGCAGCTTTAGGAGATACTTCTTCTCTGTCTTCCACAGCTGCTTGTAAGTCCACATAATCACTGCGCGAGCTTCATCATTATACCAGTCAATGTTTTGCAGCGTTACAACCGTAAAGTCCTGGTTGCCCTGCACTGAGATAACCTCTTTTTCCTCAAGGAGCTTGATGCACTTGCCGGGATTCGCTCCGAAGCCGACAATATCGCCGCAGCAGTAGATTTTATTTATGCCCTGCGCCTCTATATCTGCGAGAACTGCCTGCAGGGCTTCCAGATTCGCGTGCACATCCGAGATGACGGCAAGTTTCATGATAAAAGGTATAAGTCGGAGTTATTTAAAGGCTTTGTAAGTATGCAGCAAAACCTATTTATACTTCTTCAGAGTGTTTTACTTTGATGGATTCGGATAAGATATGCAGGAAGTTCACTGAGTTTTTCGAGAGGAAAGGGCACGTAATTGTGCCTTCAGACTCTCTGCTGCCTACTGACAGGAGCGTCCTGCTCACAACAGCAGGAATGCAGCAGTTCAAGCCCTACTTCTCTGACGCAGACAAGGCGCAGCAGGTGTTGTGCTGCACGAGGGCTGCCTCAATACAGAAGTGCTTCAGGACTTCAGACCTTGATGAGGTAGGAGATGACACCCACCTTACTTTCTTTGAGATGCTGGGCAATTTCAGCTTCGGGGATTACTTCAAGGAAGGCGCTATAAAGTTTGCCTGGGAGTTCCTGACAGAAGAGATGAAAGTCAGCAATGAAAAGATGCACTTCTCTGTTTTTGAAGGTGATAAAGAAGTGCCTTTTGACAAGGAATCAGTTGAAGCATGGAAAAAGATAGGGATAACAGAGGATAAAATAAAGAAGTTCGGAAGGGGAGACAACTTCTGGGGACCGACAGGAGAGGAAGGTCCGTGCGGGCCTACAGCAGAGATTTATGTTAATGACGTTGAAGTGTGGAATCTGGTGTTCAACGAATACTATATGGACAGGAAGATGAAGCTAACCAAGCTTAAGCAGCAAGGCGTTGACACAGGAATGGGGCTTGAAAGATTGGCAATGGTGATGCAGGGCAAGAAGAGCATCTTTGAGACAGACCTATTTGAGCCCATAATGAAGAAGATAAAGGAACTCGAGAAGGAAAAGAAAGTAGAAGAAAGGGCGATGCGTGTCATAGCCGACCACGCAAAAGGCTCTGTTTTCCTGATTAACGACGGCATAAGGCCGAGTAATGTTGAGCAGGGGTATATTTTAAGGAGGATAATGAGGAGGGTTATCAGGTATGCGAAGCTTTTGGAGCTAAGGAGCGATTATTTTGACGAACTGGTTAAGGTTGTCGTGAAGATTTACAAAAAAAGGTATCCTGAGCTTGAGAAGAACGAAAAGGAAATAATTGCAGTTGTTGATGAGGAGAAGGCAAAGTTTGAGAAGTCACTTTCAAACGGTCTGAGGCAGTTTGAGAAGCTTTCTAAAGATAATGAGATTTCGGGGGCAGACGCGTTCCTTCTGTACCAGAGCTACGGGTTCCCGTTAGAGATAACCAAAGACCTTGCGCAGGAGAAATGTGTTAAGATAGATGAGAAGGCATTCGAGGCAGAAGTAAAGAAGCACCAGAAAGCATCAAGGGCAGGAGTGGAGAAGAAGTTCGGCGGAGCAGGAGGCTTTGGAGAGAGGGTTGCGAGGCAGCACACAGCAACGCACCTGTTGCACTCTGCGCTCAGGCAGGTTCTGGGAGACCATGTCCAGCAGGCAGGCAGCGACTTAACGCCGGAAAGGTTAAGATTTGATTTCACGCACCCGAAAAAGCTTACTGACGAGGAGAAGCAGAGAGTGGAAGCGATAGTCAACGACAGAATTAAGGAAGCCATTCCGGTTACTGTTGAAAAGATGAAGTACAAGGACGCTGTAAAGGCAGGGGCATTGGCATTTTTCAAGGAAAAATACCCTGAAGAAGTAAGCGTATACTCAGTCGGGCACTTCTCAAAGGAAATCTGCGCCGGTCCTCACGTTAAGAACACTTCTGAGATAGGGGGTTTTAAGATAAAGAAAGAGGAAGCGAGCGCTGCCGGCGTAAGAAGGATAAAGGCGGTTGTTGGTTGATTATTTACTTCTTAAACTAAAATAGAATAATCCCAAAAGTGCATCATGCGGCTCTGCTATAAAATCGTAATGGTCGTTATGCCTTCTGGCGATAAGTTTACTTGCATCATATATTAAAACAGCGGGGTAAGATCTTTTATGCCTTGCAATCCTTTTTTCACCTTTCCTAGTTATTCTTTGGTATAATCCGTTCTTGTAGCCGTTTATGTGTTCTATTCTTTTTATTGCATCTTCAACTCCCAAAATGAGGCTGCCTTCCCTTGCAAATGTGTCCTGCCTTCCAAAGCGGTCTGTGCCTTCCTCTATAATTTTATCCTTTGTTACGTTTGAACAAGCTGTACCCCTAACAAGTATGCTTTCTAGGCTAAGGCTTTTTTCTGCACGCTCCTTTATCCTTTTAGCAATCTTTTTCCTGTCTTCTTTATCAGAATCTTTGCTGTATGAAAACCTTCCAATGTACAGTTTTACTGGGATGGTTCCGGTCATATCATTTCGGTGAACACAGGGCTATTTTAAAAGTTTTCCAAACATTCTTTTCAATATTGAAAATAATTGCCTGCCATGGAAACCTATAAATAGCCTGCTGCTATCCTCAAAGCACTCTGGGGTGATGCTTTATGGCTAAAAAGAAAAGTGCCAGTTCACGGAAGAAGGCGCGCAAGGCTGTTTCTAAAAAAAGAATTTCTAAGAAAAAAGCAGTCAAGGCTGCGAAGAAAAAGCCTGCAAAGAAAGCTGCGGCAAAGGCTGCAGTGAAAGTCCCGGTGGGAAAGTTCAACATGCTTGTTACGTATGACCCGAACCACCGCGGCATAGCTGAGATGGAGCTCAAGGAAGTAATGAAGCAGGTAGGTGCAGTGCCGAGGATTGCGCCGACAGAAGTTGACGGCTTGTTTAAGGTTGCTGTGAAAGACTCAAGGAAGACCGCGGTAAGCATCGCAACGCTTGTTATGAAAAACCCTGCGGTTTTCATGTCAACTCACCACTACACGCCTGTGGACACTTGGGTCAAGTCAGAAGTGCCTGCAATGCAGCAGGCAGTCAAGAAGGCAGCAGACAGCATCGGAAACAGCGAGAGATGGAAGATGGGCCTTAACAAAAGGCACTGGAACAAGATGGACAGCGTTCCGCTCATCATAAAGCTGACCGATGTAATCAGCAAGCAGAAAGTCGACCTTAACAACCCTCAGAAGATAGTGCAGGTCGAAATAATCGGCAAGGAAGCGGGAGTTGCTCTGCTTAAGCCGAACGAGCTTGTTGACGTGCCGAGAATAAAGGCTAATATGTAAACGCAGAAAGCTTTTTCTGCGTTTTTGCATTTTTCAGTATTTTCTTGTTCTAAATCCGAATTTTTACACAGGACATCCGGAAAACCTTCCTGACGACGGCTGACTGGTCACTGGACAGATAAGCGTGGAGCATTTAAACTGCTAATTCTTGAAGTACGCTCAGGGAACACGCAGACCGCCTAAATTATGGCTTTCGTTTCTCTTCGAGAACACGAAACCCATTTACGGCGGTCTGCTCAACGTTCCCTTCGCTAAAGCCGAGATTTCTCAACAAAGTGTGAGAAATCTCAACGCTAAGATTGGGATTTCGCGAGGCTTAAAAATGAAAAATAAAATAATTAGATTAGATTTATTCAAGCTTCATGATCAAAGAGACAATACAAATAACTGGTTGCTGGCTAAGGGTCAAAATCTTGAGGTGGAATTAAAAATATTAATAGAAAAAACAAATTTCTCGAATACTGGTCTAGTAAAGCACTTAATGAAAAAGCTAAATATGTCTATTGCTTCCGCTGAAAGATTAGTTTATCTTAAGAGGGAATGGTAC
>JAFGRH010000036.1 GCA_016935265.1 Candidatus Woesearchaeota archaeon
GCCCTGCTGGAACCTCGGCAATTTTCATCGTCATTTTCAAAATTAGCGAACCGAAATTCGTTTATAAGCCTTTCTTTGGAAAGCTATTTATACCCACGGCTCTGCCAAGCTTCCATCACAGGGGGTGATTATTATGAAGGGAGAGGTTATTGAAAAGCTGGCGGCCCTGATAACAGCTGCTTTTGGTCTGGTTGCTGCTTTGGCTTGGAACGACGCTATTAAGGCACTATTTGTTGGACCGTGCGGAAGTGAGGGGGCAGGAGCGCTTTGCTCGCTTTCCGGAGGGGGGCCGTGGGTATATGCCATAATAATTACCATAGTAGCAGTGATTGCCACGATATGGATAGGCAAAATCGCTGAGAAGTCAAAGGCTAAAGAAGCCTAATCAATAATTGTGCCTTTGAAGGGCTTGCCGAGAAGGAATTTCTCAAGGTTGGCAAGCTCTTTTCCCATTATTACTACTTTGAGCCCGAACTTTTCTGCTTTCTTGCTTGCCACAGGGTCAAAGGGTGTGTTTAGTCCGGGGCTCCATTTGTCCCCAACCATTTTCCTGAAGTCCTTCCAGCTTATTTTGTCAAGGGGCTTTGCGCCCGGGAAATTCAGCGGGTCCCGGTCATAGACGTTGTCCACGTTGCTTATGTTTATGACTGTTTTTGCGCCGTGGTTTTTGGCAAGAAGGACAGCAACGTGGTCTGTGCTCCAGCCAGGCTTCCAGCCTGCTGCAATCAGCACCTTCTCTTTGAAGTCAATCTTCTCGTTCGGGTTCCTGATAACCCGCTTGTGCGCGATATCCCTAAGTATTGTCCTGAGCAGGTGCGCGTTAAGCCTTGTTGCGTGTATGCCAAGCCAGTCAAGGTCTTCGTCTGCAAGCCTTACAACTTTTGATGCGGCTACCATGTACTCCCTTGCTGTCTTTCCCCCTCCGCAGATGATTATGAACTTTTTGCCTTCTTTTGTCAGCTTCAGAAGAAGTGCCCTGAACTTTTTCAGGAACTCGTAGTCAATAACTGCCGGAGCAAGAACGCTGCCCCCAAGCGAGATAACGACTGTTTCCATGCTTCTGAAGTTCATCAGAAGCTATTTAAATGTTTTTGTAATTCGCTTCAAGAATGGGCAAGAAGATTGCGTTGGGGCTTTCGGGAGGAGTTGACTCTGCAGCGGCAGCCATCCTGCTGAAGAAGGCTGGGTGGCAGCCTGTTGGCGTTTATCTTAAGCTCGGGCACGGCAGTTCCAGGAGCGCGAGAGGAATCTGTAAGAAGCTTGGCATTCCCTTCTGCGAGTATGATGTTTCAGGTGATTTCAAAAAAGAAGTCATAGGCTACTTCCTTTCAGAGCTGAGGAAGGCACGAACTCCAAATCCCTGCGCGATGTGCAACCGCCGCCTTAAGTTCCTCAAGCTTTTCGAGTTTGCAAAAAAGAAAGGCATAGATTATGTTGCTACAGGGCACTATGCGAAGATAAGGAATGGCGAGCTGCTAATGCCTAAGGACCTTAAAAAGGACCAGACTTACGGATTGTGCTTCCTGAAGAAGGAGTGGCTCAAAAAGATAGTTTTCCCTCTTGGCAATTATACTAAAGGGGAAGTTTACAAAATAGCAAAAGGACTGGGCATAATGAAGAGCGAAGAAAGCCAGGACCTGTGCTTTGCTGATAACGTTCCTGAATACATCGAAGATAACCTCGGCAGGAAGCCGGGGCTGATTAAGGATGGGGAAGGAAGGACTTTAGGCAGGCACGAGGGGCTGCACTTCTATACAATAGGGCAGAAGAAGGGGCTTAATCTTCCGGGCAGCTACTATGTGAAGGAATTTGATGTTAAGAATAACCAGCTTATCGTAACCAAGAATAAAAACGAAATCAGCAGGAAGGAAATAGTACTTTATCCGTTCAACTTGCTCTCGGCAGTAAGGGCAAAGGAAAGGGTAATGGCAAAAGTGAGGTACAGGCAGGAGCTGAGCAGCGCGACCCTGCAAAAGGGAAAAAAGCTTAAGGTAGTTTTCAACAAGCCGCAGTACTCAGTAACTCCGGGGCAGTTCTGCGTGTTCTATAAGGGCAATGTTTGCCTTGGCGGCGGGGCGATTTGCTGAAGATGAGCAATTAAGTTTATATATGATAAGGCCAAAAATAGAAACATGGCAAATTATAGGGAAGCTATAGCCAGACCATTTACTGATTACAAAAAATTATTTGTTGGATACTTGCTGAATTTACCCTGGCCTTTTGTCAGTGGGATTACTGGCACAATTGCGTATGGGTATGTTCTGAATTCTGCTAAAGTTGCCTATAAAAGAAGGAAGGCTTTGCCCCAGTGGAAAGACTTCTGGGACTTATTCATCAAGGGTGTTATTGCCGGGATGATAACAGTAGTATATATGATTCCGACAATTTTAATCACGCTTCTTGTTTTGCCAAGGCTTTTTATGGACTTTTTTTCAGGTTTTGATTTTTTCTTATCCGAATATTTGTCTTCTCCCGGCCTATTGTTGGATAACTACGGCTATCTTTTTATTCTACTGGCTTTTGCTGCGATTGCAACCTTTTATTTAATTCCACTCGCGACATTAAACTGGTTAATAGAAGAGAGGTTCTCCGCGGCTTTTGATTTCGAGAGAATACTTAAGAAAGCGTTCACTAAAAAATATTTTGTGAATTGGCTCATTTTGAGTTTAATCCACGTTTGCTTAATGGCGCTTATTTCTGTTTATGTATTCAATAATGGCTCAGATGAGCCAAATGCGGTGATGATTGAGGTTACTCTGACAAAAGTAGTTCTGGCTCTGACGATATCGCCAATAATTATTTTTGCCAGGGATATCTTTACCTTTACTGTTTATGGCAACCTTTTCAGGGAATTAAAAAGGACCAAGAAATAAGGATAAAATGGGCTATTGTTGCGCTTATTCTTATTTTCCAAAACATTTATTAACCGTCACGGTCGATTCTAGTCACTAATGGATTACTACGATAAGCCTCTGGAGGAGGTATTCAAGGAGCTTGGCAGTTCTGAGAAAGGGCTTTCCGAAAGCGAGGCGAAGAAGAAGCTTGCTACCTGCGGCTTGAATGAGCTTCAGGAGGCAAAGAAGATATCGAAGCTGAAGATTCTTCTTTCGCAGTTCAAGAGCTTTATTGTTTGGATTCTGATAGTTGCCGTGGTTATTTCCCTGGTGCTTGGGGACTTTCTTGAGAGCGTTGTCATCCTTGTAATCATAGTCCTAAACGCCATTATCGGCTTTGTTCAGGAGTTCAGGGCAGAGCGTGCAATAGAGGCCTTGAAGAGGCTTTCAGGCCTTAAGGCAGATGTGTTCAGGAACGGGGCGAAGAAAACAATAGATGCAAAAGAGCTAGTTCCGGGCGACATAATGTTCCTTGAAGTAGGCGATAAGATTCCTGCCGACGCAAGAATTATTGAGCAGAGCAACCTGCAGACGCAGGAGTCTTCTTTGACTGGCGAGTCAACTCCTGTTACCAAAAAAGTTGACGTGCTTAAGGAAGCGCCTCTTTCTGAGAGGAACAACATGGTCTTCTCAGGAACAATTATAACAAAAGGCAGGGCAAAGGCTATTGTCACAGCAACCGGCATGGGCACTGAGATAGGAAGGATTGCAACGCTGATAAAGGAGACTGAGGAAGAGCTCACGCCATTGCAGGTTAAGCTGAATAAGTTTGCAAAAAGAATCGGCTACATTGTGATAGCAATTGCCATCTTAGTCTTCATCGCGACCGTTATGAGGGGCAACCCTGTCCTTGACATGTTCAAGACAGCCGTCAGCATTGCCGTAGCTGCAATACCTGAAAGCCTGCCGGCAGTGGTCGCATTATCACTTGCCCTCGGCGTGCAGAGGATGATTAAGAAGAACGCTTTGGTCAGGAAGCTGCCTTCTGTGGAGACTCTTGGCTCGACAACTGTTATATGCTCTGACAAGACAGGCACGCTAACCAAAGACCAGATGACTGTCAGGAAAGTCTACGTTGGCGGAGCAGTGGCTGAAGTGACAGGGCAGGGATATTCAACAGAGGGAAGCTTCTCAGTTGAGATAAGCGATGACTTGAGGCTGCTTCTTAGGATTGGCGCATTGTGCAATGACGCTGTTGTTAATAAAGACCACACAATTGTCGGCGATCCCACTGAGGCTGCGCTGATAGTTTCTGCTGCGAAAGCCGGCATAATCAAGGAAAATCTTGAGAAAAAGATGCCGAGGGTTGACGAGATACAGTTTGACTCTGAAAGGAAGAGGATGACCACTGTACACAAGGAGGGCGGCAAGAAGGTGATGTACACTAAGGGAGCGCCTGATGTCATACTTAACCTGTGCACAAGCATTCTGAAAAACGGCAAGGTGAAGAAGCTCACAGCTGCTGACAGGAAGCTGATCCTCGGGCAAAATGAGGAGTTTGCAAACAACGCGCTTAGGGTGCTAGGGCTTGCGTACAAGGACCTGAAGGCAAACGAGAAGCCTGATGAGAAAGGACTTGTTTTTGCAGGGCTTCAGGCAATGATTGACCCGCCGAGGGAGGAGGCAAAGGCAGCCATAGACGCCTGCAAGGGAGCTGGAATAAAAGTTGTCATGATTACCGGCGACCATCAGATGACTGCTGTTGCCATAGCAAAGGAACTCGGCATTGAGGGAAAAGCCATAACAGGCGCTGAGCTGGACAAGATAAAGAACCTTGCAGAGATAGTTGACGACATAGCAATCTACGCAAGAGTCTCGCCTGAACACAAGATAAAGATAGTTGAGGCTTTGAAGAAGAAGGACCACATAGCAGCGATGACAGGAGACGGGGTTAATGACGCTCCTGCCCTTAAGAGGGCTGACATCGGCATAGCAATGGGCAAGACAGGAACTGATGTTGCAAGGGAAGCCTCAAAGATGGTGCTAACTGACGACAACTTTACGTCAATTGTAAATGCGGTTGAGGAAGGAAGAGGGATATTCGACAACATAAGGAAGTTTACTTTCTCTCTTCTGACAGGCAATGTTCCTGAAGTGCTGATAATATTCCTTGCTGTGCTTATCGGACTTAAGCTTCCCCTGCTCGCAATACAGATACTCTGGGTTAACCTGCTTACAGACGCGCTTCCTGCTCTTGCTTTGGGCCTCGAGCCGAGGGAAAAGGACATAATGCAGCGCAAGCCGCGCAAGAAGGAAGCCTCTGTTGTTGACAAGGCAATGTTTTTGAGGGTCTTAGTTATGAGCGTTTTCATAACAGTGTGCACGCTTGGAATTTACGTATGGGCACTCTACAGCCAGGGATGGACGTGGGGGGCCGAGCTGCCTGATGACAGCCCTGCCTACCTTTACGCGATAACAATGGCTTTCACCGCTCTAGTGCTGTTTGAGCTTTTCAACACATTCAACTCAAAGTCAGAGACAAAGAATGTTTTCAAAGTAGGATTCTTTTCAAACAAGTATCTTACATGGTCTGTGGTGCTGTCAGTAGTGCTTACGGTGCTTGTAATCCACACATCGCTGAACGAGGCATTCCACACAGTTCCATTAAGCATTATGGACTGGGCGATCATTGTGGGCATTACATTCACTGTAATGGTTGTTGACGCAATATACAAGTTCTTCAGCAGCAGGAGAGCATCAGCTTTATAAACCGCCCGATAATACTTTCTTTATGGATATTTACACAGAGCTGGTGGGCGCTTTAAAGAAAAAAAGGATGTCAAACGACGAGCTTTCAAAGCTAAAGATGAAGCTCTGCGCCAAGTACAGGCTAAGGGAAATTCCGACCAATATTCAGATACTCCTTCATGCTGAAAAGGGATTCAATATCGTGACAAAGCCAGGAAGAAGCCTCTCAGGCGTAACTGTCGTTACAATAATGACCGCGCCCATTGCTTGCAGGCACGGCCGCTGCGCATACTGCCCCGGCGGTCCCGGAAGCGCGTTCGGGGATATTCCGCAGAGCTACACAGGGAATGAGCCTGCGTCGATGCGGGCAGCCCGCGCACATTTCGACCCTTACATACAGGTTTTCAACAGGCTTGAGCAATATATTGTTACAGGGCATGAGATTGACAAGATAGAGATGATAATCAACGGGGGAACTTTTACTTCAATGCCCCTTTCTTACCAAAAAAGCTTCATCACTTATGCTCTGAAGGCGCTGAATGACTTCTCTGATTACTTTTTCAGGAATGGCGAGATTAAGATTGGAAAATTCAAGGAATTCTTTGAGCTGCCGGGAGACTTCATGAATAAGGAGCGCGTTAAAAGGGTTCAGAACCGCATCCTGAAGCTGAAAAAGAAGAGCACCCTTGACAAGGAAAAGATTAGGAACACAAAGGCAAAGGCAAGGTGCGTTGCGCTGTGCATAGAGACAAGGCCTGACTGGTGCGGGAAGAAAGAGATTAGTAACATACTGAATTTCAGCGCAACACGGGTTGAGATTGGCGTGCAGAGCCTGCAGGACCGCATACTGGAAAAGGTTGGAAGGGGGCACGGCGTAAGCGAGAGCATTCTCGCTACCCAGCTTCTCAAGGACTCTCTGCTTAAGGTCTGCTACCATATGATGCCAGGACTGCCGCTATCAACAAAAAAAAGCGACATAGCCGCTTTCAAAGAGCTTTTCAGAAATCCTGACTTCAGGCCAGATGCCCTGAAAATTTATCCGACTATGGTTATGCAGGGAACAGAGCTGTATAAGGACTGGAAGAAGGGAAATTACAATCCTTTAACGACAAAACAGGCTGCGGAGATAATAGCTGAAGCGAAAAAGCATATTCCTGAGTACTGCAGGATTATGAGGGTCCAGCGTGATATTCCGACTAAAGTGATTGCGGCAGGCGTTGACCGCACTAACCTGAGGCAGTACGTCGATAAGATAATGAAAGAAAAGAATATTCAATGCAGATGCATCCGCTGCCGTGAGCCGAAGCAGATGAATTTTGCTGACTTTAAGTTAAAGACCACAAGCTACGAAAGCAGCGGCGGAGAAGAATTCTTCATAGCAGCAGAGAGCAATGACAAGCTGCTTGGCTTCTGCAGATTAAGAATTCCTTACAAGCCATTCATGCCGCAGATAACAAAAAAAAGCGCTGGCATAAGGGAGCTTCACGTTTACGGCAGGGCAGCCTCAATCAGCAAAAGGGGTGAGATACAGCACCGAGGCATAGGAAAAGCGCTGATGGCAAAGGCTGAGGGGATAGCCAGGGAGAACAAAAGGGGAAAGATGCTAATAATCTCAGGAATTGGGGCAAGGCAGTACTACAGGAGGCTTGGCTACAGGCTTGAGGGGCCTTATATGGCGAGGAAGCTATAGCAAAGTATATAAATCACGCATCTTAAGGCAAAAACAGGGGTGATTAAATGGCAAAGCTTAGACGTATTGTGCTTGATGTTCTGAAGCCGCATGAGCCTTCGGTAATAGACCTTTCGCAGAGCATTAGCGCTGCGAAGGGGGTTGACTGCGTTGATATAACAATAGTCAGCGTTGACAGAAAGGTTGAAAATGCGCGCATAACAATAGAAGGGCAGAGCCTTAATTACGACCGCATAAAAAAGATAATAAATGACAACGGCGGGACTGTGAAAAGCATAGACAGGGCTTCGTCAGGTGCTGTTATGTCAGACCGAAAGCAGGTTGAAATAACCCCTGAGTAAAAAAATGTTTTCTGTTGCTAATTTTCTTAAGCACCTGACGGAGTACAATAAAATCCTTAATA
>JAFGRH010000037.1 GCA_016935265.1 Candidatus Woesearchaeota archaeon
AACCTTGGCCTGCGGAGTTTTGCTCTTAGCCTTAGTTTTCTTCATAACAGCTTCTTTGAAACTTCTCCTTAATAAATCTTTCTAAATGAGAAACACTTCCTGCTCTTTCCAAACACTCCGCTAAAGTAAGAAAAAATTAAAGGAAAAAGCCTATTTCTTCTTCACAACGAAGTAATACAAGATGGCTGTTATTATGCTGAACAGCACTGCGCACACTATCCAGACAACCTTTGAGCCTGTGCTGGCTTCCTTGTTCTTGGCAAGCACATCGTAGATAACCCATACAGCGCATATAAACCCAACAATACCTATTATTGTCTCGAAAGCCATTTTATGCACCCCCTTAGGGAGCTGGCAGCAAGGATACTATTTAAAGCTTGCGAGGATGCTGCATCTTCTTCCCAAATCCCGCAAATCCTGAGTATTTTTCATGGCAACCGTTATTAAACTCTTTTTTGCAGAAATAAGCATGAAGGTTGTTTTCACTCTTCACGCTGAAGAGCAGATGGCTGAGCGCAAGATAGTGAAGCAGTGGGTTGAGGAGGCAATAAAGCAGCCAGATTTCATAGAAAAAGAAGGAGGCAAGCATTACTCCATGAAGAAGATTAACAGCCACTTGCTGAAGGTGGTTTACGTCAAGGAAAACTATATAAAGGTAGTTACGTGCTATTTCATAAAATGAAAATCCGCTACGATTCAGAGGCAGACGCGCTGTACATTCGCATAAACGACGGAGCAGCAGCCTCAACAAAGGAAGTTGACAAAAACACGATTATAGACTTTGACAGCTCAGGGCAGGTAGTCGGAGTTGAGCTTCTCTTCGTTAAGGAGAGGAATCCTTCCCTTCTGAAAGAGCTTAAAGTCGAGAACCTGATTTCTGCCTGACAAAAAACTATTTAAAAAACAGTATTCACCCAATTCTGGGGTGATGTTCATGAAAAGAAAAGTTCGTTGCGTGCCGAAAGGCGGCGGCTCAGGCTTCGCCTACTTCCTCGGAATGATAGGCTCAGCAGTCTACTACGTTGGGCAGGCAGAAGGCTTCTGGTCGATAGTGGTTGCACTTCTGAAAGCAATAGTCTGGCCTGCATTCGTCGTTTATGACCTGCTGAAGTTTATAGGCGTTTAGATTATTTTTTCTTTATTACTATGTACGTCCCGCCAAGAATAAGTGCTCCTCCTATTAAGCTCTGCACTGCAGGCACTTCTGCTGCTATCACGAATCCCCAGAAAACAGAACCCAAGGGCTCCAGATAGCTGATTAGCCCTGCGTACTGCGCCTTGACTTCCCTTATCCCTGATGTGAAAAGCGTTACTCCGCCTGCCATTATTACTGCCCCTAATCCTATAAGCGCAATTACTGCTTCTTTGCTGATTCCCATTATCCCGCTGAAGGAAACGAACGGCAGCAGCACAATTGCGGCAATAAGCAGGTAATTGAAGACAATCTTTTCCGCAGGATATTTCACCGCCAGCTTTTTCCTGAATATTATTTCAAGCGCGAAGAATATCGCTGAGCCTGCCCCCAGCAGTATGCCGAGGAAGTGGCTGTTCTCAAATGAGAGCTCATTCGGGGAGAGCATTACCAGAAGCCCTGTAAAGGAAAACACTATTGCTATGACAGACTTCCCTGTAATCCTTTCCCTGAGCATGAAAACTCCGAAGACAAGCACAAGAATCGGCGCCAAGTAGTGAGTAAGGACAGCATTTGCTATTGTTGTTGTCTTTATCGAAAGCGTGAACAGCGAGTTGTTTATTGCTGTGAAAACCCCCAGTCCGAGCAGCGTGAGGAAGTTGTTCCTGAAGCTGAAAAGCTCCTTTGTCCTTTTCTGAATTATGAGCTTAATCCCGATAGCTGCCAGCGCTATTACCATTCCTGCCCAGAGGATGCTTACCGCATCAAGGCTGATCAGCTTGACAAAAAGCGGGCTGAGTGAGAAAAGAACCGTCGCTATTACTATCTTAGCCCTTGCGTCCATTGCGCTGTCTTTGCTAATGACTTATTTAATAGTTTGCCTCCAGCAATACTTAAATAATCCTTTCTGCAATTTAACCGTATGAAAGCAATTCTTATTGTAATCGCCCTGCTCCTTACCAGCTGCGCCGCCCCTGAAAAAAGCCCTGACGCTGTCGTAAATGTTATTGACGGCGACACCTTTGAAACAGAAAGCGGGGAAATAGTAAGATTGCTGTGCATAGACGCTCCTGAAAAGCGCTCCCAGTTCTATCTCGACGCAAAGGCAAGGCTTCTCGACCTAGTTGACGGAAAGGAAATCATCCTGCGAAAAGGCTCAGAAGACAATGACAAGTACGGCAGAAGCCTGCGCTACGTCTACGCTGACGGCGTTTTTGTCAACGAGCAGCTCGTAAGGGAAGGATTGGCCCGCGCTTATGTCTACAACCAGAGCGAGGAGTGCGCCTGGATGCTTTCCGTGGAATTTTCAGCCAAGTCGCAGGGATTGGGAATCTGGTCTGGCGTTGACGTGCCTGAGGAAGAGCCTGCTCAAACACCTGCAGAAGAACCTGCTGAATTGCCTGGAATAGTTGTTGACGAGCCCGAAGAGCTTGAAGTTTCCCCTAGGCCAGTATTATTCGGTACTTACTGCGATGTTGATTACACTGAAGCCCCTGAGATGGCAAACTATTCTGAGACTGTCCTGCAGCTCTGCGATGATAACCTTCCTGATATAGAGGAAGAGCTTGGAAGCTACGATACAGAGCGCATTCTTCTTGTTTTCAGGGAGCAGTCAAGCCCAGGCGAAAGGACTTCTTCTGCAATATACCTCAGCAAGGAGTGGTTTACAGAAAACCCTGATGATTTGGGCGCAATAATCCACGAGATGGCTCATGCAGTGCAGGACTATCCTGCTTATGACCCTTGGTGGCTGGTTGAGGGAATTGCCGACCACGTAAGATACGCCCTCGGCTACCAGAACAGCTGGAGCTATCCGCACTGCTGTGCTGAAAGCCCTCACTACACTTCAGGCTATTGGTGCACAGCCGCATTCCTGCAGTATGTCCAGAGGGAATACGACGATGCAATCATAAAAGAGCTGGACTACGCCCTGAAGGAGGATTCTTACGACGCTTCCCTCTTCAAAGCCTGGACAGGCAAGACCATAGAAGAGCTGTGGGAAGAATGCAAGATGAGTGATTGTGCAGGCGGGAGCCCCTAACTCTCCATTCCAGAATGATTAATCTCCTTTAGCAGCTGTTCATCCCTGACAAGCAGCCTCACTGTGCCGTTGCTGAGCAGGTAATTCTTTCTCGCATCCTCTTCCTTAAGGTTTGAAGCAAATGAGGCCAAGTAAACAGCAACGCCTTCTGCTATTTCCTTTTCTGTGCTTCTGGTGGCGTGCAAAATTGAGGGGTCTGCAAGGATAGAGCAGAGCAGCTCAAGCTTTTTCTGAAGCTCGGTGTTTGCAGCGAACTCCTCAAAGCTCATGTCAATAGTTTGCTTTGACTTGGCAATTCCTTTCGGCGTGCCAATGATATACTTATTGCAAGCAATAAAGCAGTAAGGCATTTCAGGCTGTTTCATGGTCTCAGCGAACCGTAAAGCGCTTTTAAAGGTTTTTATGAGGAAGCTTTAAAAATGAAATTCCGTTAGCTCTCTCCATTATGGCACCTCTTGGCACTCACGGAAAAGACGGCAACTGGGGAGACCTGGGCTGGTGCGCTGTTCTTCAGGGAGAAGACGGCAACTACTCAGTGGTTCCCTGCTTTGACCGCTTTGACATGCACAGGCCCTGGCCTGAGGACGGCACACGCCTTGACAAGCCCCACATCATTATAAAGGCAGCTGAGGGCTTCAGCCAGCAGGAGCTCTGCAACGGCATCGAGGAAACAGTAAAGTCCGTCATGGAGAACATAGCCTCCCACAAGGGCTGGTCAAAGCCAAAGCCCGAAGCCATGCTCGACAGCCTGAAAAGCCTTTACTTCGTGCAGGAAGCATACCTTGGAGAGGTTAGGTGAATTTTCCCACCGGACATCCGCAAATTCTTCTTAGCTCCCGCAAATCCTGAGGAAATTTAAGGCTAAGCCTTATTAAGCAGATGCTAACAGTAAAGCAAAGCCCAGCCAAAACCTTTATATATCAGTTGATATGATATCAGTTGATATACAGGTGATGTGCATGGAACTGGTTAACATCAATAGGAGGTATTCAGCCCAGAGGAGTCCCACGCTGAATACGGTGCTCATGGTTGAGGAAACGCTGAGGAAGGCAGACGGCTTGATGACTGTTGCAGAGCTTAAGAGAAGGCTTCCGAAGCAGGTAATGCACCAGACCCTGATGGCTGTCATTGATTATCTTGACTACAGCGGCAAGATAGCCCTGCACAACGGCAAGGTGCTCTGGGTTTTCAGGCTGGGGAGCAAGTTGCGAAGGGCAAAAGGGCTAAGGGTGAGATGAGGTTCGGGAAAAAAGTAAGTGTTGAGCTTAAAGGAGACGCCATTGACGCGTACAGCCGCCTTAACACTTTAGTCGGGAAGCAAAGGCTGGGCGGCATTAGGAGCTCTGATGAAATCTCGCTTTGGAACAGCGTCCAGAGGGCTTTTGACCTTATATCTGATAACCCTTTCTACGGCAGGAACGTCAGGAAAAAGCAGATACCCGCTTATTACCTGAAGAAGTTTGGCGCGGGAAACCTTTTCGTTGTCAGCCTTTCTCTCTTTTGGAGGCTGGTTTACTCCCTTGAAGGCAGCAGGGTTGAGATTGTCGCTTTCGTTCTTGACATATTCAGCCATGAGGAATATGGCAAAAGGTTCGGCTACAAGCGGAAATAGCCCGCAAACCATATAAACTGCGCTTTTTTTATCGTAACCCTTATATAATTCAGTAGCTAAATAAAACATAATGGACCTCACAATCTTTTTCGCACAGCTTTGGGGCAGCTTCTTCATTGTTTTCGGCTCTTTGTTCTTCATAACAAGGCAGCTGGGCAGGACCATAGAGATGACTGACAACAAGGCATTTGTCATATCCACCGGCTACATCTCATTCCTGATGGGGCTCGTAACTGTAATCCTGCATAACGTGTGGGTTGCGAGCTGGGAAGTGGCAATTACGATTCTTGGCTGGTCAACTTTAATCAAGGGCATTTCAAAAATCGGCTTTCCGGAAATGATTCACAAGCAGGCCCAAACCTTCAGGAAGAGGCAGTGGCTGAGCTCAGTCTTCCTGCTCCTGCTCGGCTTGTGGCTGATTTGGATGAGCTTTGCTTAGCTAAAAAATGGACAAGGCAAGAAAAATAAGCATAATTCTTTTCATAGCAGGAATCTGCACTGCCTTGGTCGGAGCAGGAATAATGTTCCACGGCAGCGTCTTCGGAGAAAACAACTCCGGCATCGCAACAGTAATAGGAATCGTCGGCATAGGGCTAA
>JAFGRH010000038.1 GCA_016935265.1 Candidatus Woesearchaeota archaeon
ATTTTGCGGCAGAGCTTGAGAAAACCAAGGAAGAGCTCGCCTCAATAGACGCGAGAAGCATCAGGGAAAAGCTTGAAAAGGCAGCAAGTGAAAAGTCAGGGCAGGAAGTCAGGCTTGTATAAACGAAAGCTTTATATATTTCTATACGCACACGTGTGTATAAATATGTATGAAACAATTAACATCAAAGACATAATAAGAATGAACCAGGATGTTGGCGCTACAGGCGACTTCAGCAACAAAAGCTCTTTTGAGTATGCCTTAAGCATTGTAAAGGAAAGAAAGAGCTGGCTTCACGAGCTTAGCTTCCTTGTGAGGAGCCTTCTTGTTGACCACGCTTTCAGGGACGGCAACAAGAGGACCGCCCTTGCCATTATCCTCGTCTACTTAAGCGACAGAAACATTGAATATGACAAGGAGCGCCTAATCCAAGTAATCCACTCAATTTCAAAAAAGAATATTTCTGACATTAAAAAAATAGCGAGGCTGATACAAAGTGCAACCATTCATTGAGCGCGCAGAAAAGGCAATAAGAGAAAATCAGGACATGTTCTTAGTTCTGGAAGAGCTGGACAGGACCGGAAAACTTAGAAAGCTCAGCTACAAGACAAGGCAAAACTTCACAATAGATGAGCAGGTTATGAATAAGTTCAGGTCTTACTGCGCTAAAAACAGCATAAACATGAGCGGCAAGGTAGAGGAACTCATAAAAGATTTCCTGCAGAAAGGTAGAAACCTATAAAAACTAAGAAGCCCAGAGCACTCTTATGAAGGCAATTCCGTTTATCATACTGCTTTTCCTTCTCGCAGGCACTGCCCTTGCATTCGAGCCCAAGATAATCCCTTCTGAGGAGGACGTTGTCTACCCCACCCTGAGGGCAATTGACGTAGAAATAGTCTTCGATAAAGGCCCGCTTGACGACATTGAGGACATCGAGTACAACCTCACGATAACCGGCTCTGCAACCTTTGAAGACGGCACAAGGCTTTTCGAGGGCACTTTGGAAAAGCTTGACGAAACTTACGAGAAAGCCCTTAAAGTAAGCCTGCGCGACACAAGGAGCGCTGCGAAGGAATACATCCAGTTTCGTTTGCAGGGCGAGTACATCTCAAACGCCATAATAGGCGGCGGGAAGAAGTACATCGACATCACCAAGAACGTTTCCATAATCTCAACAGAGAAAGCCATGGTTGAGGAGGAAAAGAACATCTACCAGAAAATGCTTGATGACTGCACTGAGGAGAGGGCTTCCCTTCTCAATGAGGTTGAGCAGCTGAGGGGCATTGCCCCGCTTCCAGAGCCAGAGTGCGAACCCTGTCCGTTCCCCTTCCTGCCGTGGGGCATAAGCGTATTGCTATTCGCGCTTCTCGTATGGTCCATAACCTCAAGAAAAAGGTAGTTTTAACCACTTCTTAGTGACTAAAACCCAAAGCTTTATATACTAGTGGCTTAATTTTATTTTACTATGAATCATTATATAAGCACTACGGCAGGCAACATACCTATGAAAGCAAGTGATTCGCTTCTTGCGAGAATAAACAAAATTGAGGGCTTAAAAGGGCTTAAAGAGGTTAATTTGTTCCCTCACTACATTACTCAGGACCCGGTTCCTGCCTATACTGTGCCTATCCCAAAGGGCAGCTATTCTGAAGAAGGCGTAGCTGAGCTTCTTTCAGGCTTTAAAATAAAAATGGGGCCCTTCTACGTTCCCTCAAGCAATGATTCAGCCCCAACAGCGTCTATTGACGTCTTTGTAGAGGAAGGAGAGCAGACCGTCCACCTTATCCTGCAGAACCCTGCATACAGAAGAGAGGAAAGAAAGCTGGAAAGAGTAAAGAGCCCGCCTCCAAGAAGGCGGAAAAAAATAAACCGCGCTTATAATTCTACTTGAAAATCTTCGCAGTTGGCCTTATTCCAGCCAGCACAAAGATTATTGCGTACCAGTACCAGTCAAGGCTTGCTATCGGATACCACAGGTTTGCAAGCATTAAAGCAAAGGCAAACACAGTAATCTTGGTAAGCGCCAAATCCTTGCCGTCCATCTTCTTAACCTTGTTATCCATCCACTTCATGCACATAAGGCATCACCACGTCAGCTATTATTTTGTCACTATTTAAATCCTTTCCCGCAAAACTTTTAACCACTAATTCTCTACCGCCTTGCATGGAACGCGAATGCGCAGAAATAATGAACATGTTCCGCTACTACTACAACAGCGAGTGGGCTCCTGAAAGCATATTCGCAGGAAAAAGCAGGGCGTGGATAAGGGCTTTCAACGGCCTTGTCGAGTCCGGCTACATAGTAAGGGAGAAGAAAAAATTCGGCTACAGGTACAAGTGGTCAGGGGTCTGGCCTGAGGGCTACTAGCTTATCACGCCTTCAGCCCTAAGCCTGCTGAGCGCTTCGTTCGTGTTTCTGACTGCTGTCTGGTAGAATTCTTTTGCCATCCCTGCGTTTGGAAAGCTTTCAAGGCTCGTTATAGCTTCAAGGTCAGGCTGCTTCAGGCTTCTCATCCTCGGCAGAAAAATCTTAACGTATGGCTGCTTGTGCGGCGGAAAATCCTCCACCTTAATCTCATCATATGAATGGGCACCGCCCTGGTAAGTGCGGTCCTCAAGCAGCGAGCATATGGAGTCCACAGTGCTTTCAAACATGTCATCTTCATTTGCTTCAGGCTGCGTCATTAAGTCGTCATTCGGGTCAGGCTCGTTGCAAAGCCTGTGGTGCCTTTGCTGGCGGTGAATTTCCATTGATGCGTTTATGTAAGGTGTTAAGCTTTCATCATTCCTGTACTGAAGAGCCAGCCCTTTTATGACGTCCCACTCATACTTATTTCCCTTTCCTGCAATATCATGCGGCCTTTCAGCGTGGTTGTTTCCCACGAAAAGCCTTTTCATGAAATACTCAACGCGGAAAGAATGCTTTAATGTGTCCAGCATCCAGCGCTGGATTTCCCCCTCTGTCGGCATAGGTTCCATATCACACCTTCTGCTTCATGTAATTGTCAAGGCAGGCGTAAAGCAGGTCAGGGTTGCCGACTGCGTGAATCTTTTCCAGGTATTCAGTCGCCCCAGAACTCATTGCAACCCCCGCGATGTCAGAATTACTTACCATTATGATAGGGACTTCCGTGTTGAACTTCCTTATCTCAAATATTGCGTCAAGCCCGCTCATTTCCTTCATTCTTTCGTCAGTAATCACAACAGAATAATTTCCTTCCCTTACCTTCTCGACAAGCGGCTCACCGTCATCAACAGTTTCCACTTCTTCTGTGTACCGGTCATTAATCAGCCTGACTAATGCATTCCTCACAATTTCGTGGTCATCAGCTATGATTACTCTTTCCATAATGAAATCTGGCGAATCAAAACCGCTTTTTAATGTTTATGAAGAAGCCCTAGATAGTATGCATCAGGACAAAGCAAAGCGACGGCGCAGGCATTTTCGCATCCCTCGCCTCAACCGCCATCTTTTCCCTTTCTTGGTGCAGGTCAACAACCTCAGCCACAAGCCCGTCAACAGAAAGCTTTGGCTCGAATACGCATCCCCCTCTCCTGTGCTCATATGTGCAGGTGAATCTCGGAGTTCCTTTCGCCCTTTCCAATACAGGCACCATTTTCAAATTGCCTTCTGCGTGCCTGTAGGCATCGTGCACGTTGTGAAAAGTAACCACAGGCAGGGCTTCAGCCTCTTCAGCGCTAATTCCCATTTCTGCTTTCCTGAGAAATCCGAGGGCTGTTCCCATTTCGGTATACATCATTACCGCGTATTCGCCCGTTCCGTCTATGTCCCTCATTAAGAAAACAAATGCCCATTAATTGTTTTTAAAGTTTACGCTCAGACGTACTGCTCTGCGCACATGTCGCAGTAGAACTTTTCCTTTTTCGCTGCCCTGCTGTTTGCCTTGCTGACTACCTGCCTGAACTCAACTCCGCAGTCCGCACACCTCACAGTAACCACAGAATAATCGCTTCTCTCGGTTGGCCTGAAGAGCTTTACCTCTTTGAAAACCTGCTGCATGGTTCCCACCCCCTTTATGCTGAGAAAGACTTTAGAGTATATAAGCTTTTGGGAGGAAAATCACAGAAATACTACATCTTATGCATGCCCTTCAGGAAGTAAACCGCGAAGTAGACAATAATTGCCAAAGCTACCAGGGACACCTTCGCGCTTCCGAGGTCTGAGTTCATAACGGCCTCGTTAACAGTGCCCAAGGAGAATATGAATAGGCAAATAATAAGCGGGATTATTATCAGCGTTCTTGCGTAGTAGTTCTTCTTGTCCTCATACTTCCTTGAGGGCGCGCTGACCTTTGGCCTTTCAGGCTCCTTGCTTTTAGCCTTTGCCTGAGGCGCGCTAAC
>JAFGRH010000039.1 GCA_016935265.1 Candidatus Woesearchaeota archaeon
CACTCTGTAAGAGAACCGTCAACGAAAAGGTCGTAAATGCGGGTTCCGCTGTCATCCACGCCGCCCAGTATGAAGTGGGAGAGCCCAGGGATGAGGGAGAACTTCCTTATGTTTGAGTAAATCATTCCTGAAAGAAGGTTTGCGGCTTCCTTAACGCTCGGCTTCCTCCCTGTCCTGACTTCCTTGAGCTTGAGCTCTGCCTTGATAAGCTTGGTGAGAAGCTGGATGTCGCTGACTGTTCCGGCAGTTGTCAGCGCTAGTTTGTCATCTATCTGGTATATCTTATCGCTCTTCTTGTCAGCGATAAAATTGCCCATTGTTGCGCGCTTGTCAGCAGCGAGAACTATTCCATCCCTGCAAAGGATGCCTATAGTTGTCGTGCCCGTCTTCATAACGTTTTCGTGTTCCATCTTCAGCACATTAAACCTTGATCAGAAACAACTGAAAATCAGTATGGAGGGGTTTTATTTAAAGGTTTCGGTTAGTCAATCCCCAAAAACTTTAAATAAATACCCGCTAACCAAGGTGCAATGAAAAAAGCGCTAATAACAATAGTCGCCCTGATTGTCATCTTCGCAGTTCTTTACGGCCTGACTCTTTACGCGGACAAGGGGGCGTGCGAGAGCGCCTGCGCGCAGGAAGGAATGACAAACCCTGAGCTGAGCTACGCTCTTACTGATGACAGCTCTCTTCCGTTCATAGCCAGCGACTGCTACTGCACGAGGGATGACGGCAGCATCAAAAAGATATGGAGAGTTTACTACGACCAGGAAACAGGGACTTACCTAAACGAAAAGCCTAGCTAAGAATCTTCCCGAGAATTCCCTTCTTATCCTCTTTTGCAAACTGTTTGAGTAGGTCCTTCTGCTTCTTGCTGAGCTTTTTCGGGACGGTAATCAGCACCTTAAGCTTTTCATCGCCTGTGCCTGAGCCGTTAAGGTCAGGAGCTCCTTTTCCCTTCATCCTTATGATTGTGCCGCTCTGCGTTCCGGCAGGTATTTTCAGCTTCTTGGCGCCGTCAATTGTTGGAACGTCAATCTCGCCGCCAAGCGCTGCAATCACAAAAGGCAGCTCAAGGTCTGCGTAAAGGTCATCCCCCTTCCTGGTGAATATTTCGTGAGGCTTAACGTGGAGGAATATGTAGAGGCTTCCGGCAGAGCTTCCCCTTTCTCCTGCCTCGCCCTCGCCCTGTATGCGGAGCCTGCTGCCGCTTTCAACTCCAGCAGGAATCATAATTTCTATCCTCCTGCTGTGCTCCCTTCTTCCCTCTCCGCCGCAAAGGCTGCAGGGATTTTTTATGAAGCTGCCAGTGCCCCTGCACTTGCCGCATGGCTTTGTGGTTGTGAACGTGCCGAAAGCGATTGACTGTGTTACCTTTACAAATCCTGTTCCGTTGCATTCCTTGCAAGTTTCAATGTCACTTTTTTCCTCAGCCCCTGTGCCCTTGCACCTTTCGCAAACTTCAAGGCGAGGGATGACGACAGTCTTCTTCGCGCCGAGAACAGCTTCTTCCAGAGTTATTTCCAAATCATACCTAAGGTCAGAGCCTCTTCTGCCGCGAGACCGCTGAAAGCTGCCGAAGCCACCACCTGAAAAGAAACGGTCGAATATGTCGCCGAAGTCAAAGCCGAATCCTGCGAAGTCAGAGAAATCGCGGAAGTCAAAGCCAGCGCCTGTGCCAAAGCCCTCAGCGCTCTTCCCGAAGCGGTCGTATTGCTCTCTCTTCTTTTCATCCCCGAGAACAGAAGCTGCCTCGTTTATCTCCTTGAACTTATCAGAAGCTTCAGGATTGTCAGGGTTAAGGTCAGGGTGGTACTGCTTTGCGAGGCGCTTATAAGCTTTCTTGATTTCCTCTTTTGACGCGTCCCTTGACACGCCCAGCGTTTCGTAGTAGTCCTTTGCCATATCAATCAAGTTTCTTCAGCTCTGCCCTGAGCTGTTCAGGAGATTTGAAATGAATCCCGTGAATGCCAAGCTTTGTTGCGGCATCTGCGTACTCCTTTATGTCGTCGATGTAAACGCAGTTCTCAGGCTTCTCCCCAGCCATCCGCAATGCTTCAAGATAAATCTTTCTGTCAGGCTTGCGGGCGTGCACGCCGAAAGAAGTTGCCTGCGCATAGAAAAGGTCAAAGACATCCTTGTATTTCTTTGAGTAGAATGCGTAGTGTATTGCGTCTGTGTTTGAAAGCAAAACAATCTTTCTCTTTTTTGCCTGCTCTTTCAGAATCTCAGCAGTCCCCTCTATCAGGTCAAAGATGTCAGAGTAAACCCTTTTGAAAGTCTCAAAGTCAATGCGCTTAAGGCGGAACTCCCTTACACACCTGTCAAAGAACTGCTTCGGCGTTATCAGGCCGAGATTTAAGTCGAGGTCAAAATCTGTGAGCGTGGTGCTTGAAAAATTCTTTTCTATCTCCTCGGCACTTACGTCTGTGTACTTGGAAAGACCTTCAGCAAGCCTTTCCTTGTGAACACTAACTATAACGCCGCCCAGGTCAGTAATTACAGTGGTTATGCTCATTTTTTGTCGTCATCCACTTTGTACTCTGCATCGACAACTTTCTCGTCCTTCTTCTCCTCCTTGGGCCCTGCCTGTTGAGCTTGGTCCTGGGCTTTCCTGTAAAGCTCTGTTGAGGCGTCCTGAACCTTCTTGTTGACCTCTTCAAGCTTCGCTTTTATCTTCGCGACTTCTTTCTTCTCTGGCTTGAGAAGCTCCTTCAGCTCGCCAACACTCTTCTTTATGTCATCAACCTTTGCGTCAGAAACTTTTCCCTTAAACTCCGAAAACATCTTCTCTGTTGTGTAGACAAGCGCATCTGCCTCGTTAATTGTCTGGACTTCCTCCATGCGCTTCTTGTCCTCTGAAGCGTGAACCTCAGCAGCCTTTTTCATGCTGCTGATTTCTTCCTCGCTGAGCTTCTGCCCTGCTGTTATCTTTATTGACTGCTCCTTTTTCGTGCCGAGGTCTTTAGCTGATACATGCACTATGCCGTTTGCATCAATGTCAAAGCTTACTTCAATCTGCGGAACACCCCTTGGTGCAGGCGGTATGCCTACAAGGTCGAACTGCCCGAGCAGCTTGTTGTCGCGGGCCATCGGCCTTTCCCCCTGGAAGACCCTTATCGTTACAGCAGGCTGGTTGTCTGCTGCGGTTGAGAAAACCTGGCTCTTCTTCGTAGGGATTGTGGTGTTTTTCTCTATGAGCTTTGTGAAGACTTCGCCAAGAGTCTCAATTCCCAGCGAGAGAGGGGTAACGTCAAGAAGCAAAACATCCTTGACATCGCCTGCAAGTATGCCTGCCTGAACGGCTGCTCCCATTGCAACGCACTCCATCGGGTCTATCCCCCTTTCAACTTTTTTCCCGACAGCTTTTTCCACGAACTGCTGGACATAAGGCATCCTTGTCGGGCCTCCCACAAGAATAACGCGGTCAATCTTGTCCTTTGAAAGCTTAGCATCCTCAATTGCCTGCTCCATCGGGGCGCGGCACTTATCAACAATGGGGGCAATAAGCTCCTCAACCTTTGCCCTGTTAAGCCTGAACTGGAAGTGCTTCGGTCCCTCATTTGTTGCCGTAAGGAAAGGCAGGTTGATGTCTGTCTCCAGGGTTGTTGAGAGCTCTATCTTTGCCTTTTCAGCAGCCTCCCTTAGTCTTTGCAGCGCCATCCTGTCCTTTGTAAGGTCGATTCCCTCCTGCTTCTTGAATTCCTTCGCTAGGAAGTCAACAATGGCGTTGTCCATGTCAGTTCCGCCTAATTGAGTATCGCCTGATGTGCTCTTAACCTCAAAAACTCCTTCAGAGCCCATCTCCATTATTGTAACGTCTAATGTCCCGCCGCCGAAGTCAAACACCAGAATGGTCTGGTCCTTTCCTGACTTGTCCA
>JAFGRH010000040.1 GCA_016935265.1 Candidatus Woesearchaeota archaeon
CGGCGCTGATGCAACTACGCTGTCCCCTTCTTCCAGCCGCATAATCCTTGCTCCCTGGGTGTTCCTTCCAATTACAGAAATCTCCTTTGCGGGAACTCTTATCATAATCCCGTTTCTGCTTATGAAGACAAGCTCGTTTGAATCACTAACAGACATTATCGCAACAACCTTGCCGTTCCTTTCAGATGTCTGGATGTTTATTACGCCGTAGCCGCCCCTGTTTATGAGCCTGTAATCCTTTATTGGAGTTCTTTTGCCGTATCCGTTTTGGGTGACAGTAAGCAGTGTCTTGCTTTCATCAGCAAGGACCATGCCAACAACACCGTCATCCCTCATCCTTATTCCCCTCACGCCAATTGAAGAGCGGCCGGTAGCCCTTACGTCTGTTTCCTTAAAGCGAACAGCCATGCCGTTTCTAGTTGCAAGGATAATCTGGTCATTTCCTGAGGTAAGAACGACGTTTATCAGGTCGTCTTCCTTGTCAAGAGTTATTGCAATTATGCCGCCTTTCCTCGGATTTGAGTAAGCCATAAGCTCTGTTTTCTTAACTATGCCGCGCTTCGTCGCCATTACGAGGTTAAGCCCCTCCTTAAATTCATTAACAGGAACAAAAGCGGTTATTCTAGCTCCCTTAAGCTCAAGCAGGTTGACAACTGCTTTGCCGATTGCCTGCCTCGAGGCTTCAGGAATCTGGTATACCTTAAGCCAGTGGACAATTCCGCGGTCCGTAAAGAAAAGAATGTAAGAGTGTGTGTTCGCAACAAAAACGTGCTCAACAAAATCTCCCTCTCTTGCTGAAGCTGCTATTATTCCCTTGCCGCCCCTTCTCTGCTGCTTGTAAGCTGTTAGGGGCATTCTCTTGACATATCCTGAATGGGTTATGGTAACTACTACATCCTCGGGCTTAATGAGGTCCTCCTCGCTGTACTCTGTTTCCTCTTCCAAAATCTGCGTCTTTCTCTCCTTTCCGTACTCTTCCCTAATTGCAGCCATTTCCTTCTTTATTATGCCGAGGATGAGCTGCTCTGAGGCAAGTATTTCCTTAAGCTCCTTTATCCTCTTCAGCAGCTGCTGGTGCTCCTCAAGTATCTTTTTCTGCTCAAGAGATGAGAGGCGCTGAAGTTTCATGTCGAGTATTGCCAAAGCCTGCTTTTCTGAAAGCGAGAAGTTCTGCTGCAATGCAATCTTTGCTGAATTTGTGTCCGCTGCCTCCTTTATCCTTTTGATGACCGCGTCAATGTTTTTCAGGGCAATAATAAGCCCCTCAAGAAGGTGAGCTTTTTCAGTTGCCTTTGTAAACTCAAACTGAGCGCGCCTCTTAACGACATCCTTTCTGTGAAGGATGAACTCTGCGATTAGTTCCTTTATCGTAAGAAGCCTTGGCTGGTTGTCCACAAGCGCCACAAGATTTATCCCGAAAGTTGACTCAAGCCGCGTGCTTGAGAAAAGCTGGTTCATTACAATCTGGGGATTTGCGTCCTTCCTTAGTTCAAATACAACCCTCATGCCCTGCCTGTCAGACTCGTCCCTTATGTCAGAGATGCCTATCTTCTTATCCCTGACAAGGGCTGCAATCTCCTCGATTAGTGCTGACTTGTTAAGCTGGAATGGAATCTCAGAAACAACAATCCTCGTGCGGTCCTTGTGCTCTTCAAATTCTGCTTTTGCCCTCACCCTTAAAATGCCCTTTCCTGTCTCATAAGCCTGCCTTATTCCTGATTTTCCGCGAATGCTCGCCCCTGTTGGGAAATCAGGGCCTTTAAGCACGGACATAAGATCTGTGGTTGTTATTTCGGGATTGTCAACCTGCATAATTATTGCGTCAGCAACCTCCCTGAGGTTGTGCGGCGGGATGTTAGTCGCCATTCCGACAGCAATGCCAGAGCTACCGTTAACCAGAAGATTTGGGAACTTGCTCGGAAGCACAACCGGCTCTTTCAGGCTGCCGTCAAAATTAGGGACAAAGTCAACAGTCTCCTTGTCGATGTCTTCTAGTATTTCCTCTGCTACTTTGGAAAGCTTTGCCTCTGTATACCTCATTGCAGCTGCGTTATCGCCGTCAACAGAGCCGAAGTTGCCCTGTCCATGAACGAGCGGGTGCATAAGCGAGAAGTCCTGAGCCATCCTTACAAGTGCGTCGTAAACGGCCGTATCGCCGTGAGGGTGGTATTTACCCAAACAATCACCAACAATCCTTGCGCTCTTCCTGAAAGGCCTGTTATGCAGCAGGCCAAGGTCTCGCATTGAGTAGAGAATCCTTCTGTGGACAGGTTTAAGGCCGTCCCTTGCGTCAGGCAAAGCCCTGCCAACAAGAACAGACATAGCGTAGTCTAAGTAAGAAGTCTTCATCTCATCGTCTATTTCCCGCGGCAGAATGCGCTGCTCTTCCATAGCAAAAAAGAACGCCCTTCCATTTAAATAGTTTTGTATTTAATTTAGGGGTTTCAGAGTCTAAAAGCCCAGAATTCAGGGGTTTGGGGCACGTCGGAAGGGCGTGAAAATGACCTTAAATCTTCTTCACAACTGCCTTCCTGACATCAAAAGTCTTCCCGCAGTAGACGCACTTCTTTTTCTTGCCGATTACAGAAACAGAGCCTTTTTCAGGCTGATATTTCATGCTGTTCTTGCAGTTAGGGCATTGCAGGAGGAACA
>JAFGRH010000041.1 GCA_016935265.1 Candidatus Woesearchaeota archaeon
CAGGACAAGGAGCTTGCAAGGGAGATAGCCCGCGTTAAAACAAAGGAGACCCTTCTCAGGAAAATCTGCGAGAGGACAGAGCACCTTAAAAAAATTGCGAAGCGCGTCAAAGCAAAGCCAAAGAAGAAAGCCAAGAAGGCAAGGAAGAGAACAGCCGCCGCAAAAAGAAGAAAAGTAAGGCGCGCCAAAAAAAGAAAGGCAAGTAAGAAAGCAGGAAAGGCAGCAAAAAGGAAGCAGGCTAAGAAGCCTTTGAAGCGAAGAAAAGTTCCGAAAAGGCGCGCTAAAAGAAGAAAACCTTCCAGGAAGAAGGCAAGGAAGAGCTGATACGGTTAAGTTTAAATAATAGTTGCGTTTTTCTCGCACCATTATGACGAAAAGAATAGGCACAAACAGGAGAAAGAGCAGGAGCATTCTCACCCTGCCTAAGAAGGAAAAGGGAAGGGTGCCTGTAAGCAGGGTGGTCCAGCGCTTCAAAGCAGGGGATAAAGTAATACTTAATGCCCATCCTTCATTCCACGGAGGGCTTTACCACATGAGATTCCACGGCAAGACCGGCATTGTAAAGTCAGAGTGCGGTGCTTGCTGCAACGTGCAGATAAAGGACGGCAAGAAAACAAAAATTCTGGTAGTGCACCCTGTGCACCTCAGGAGAACTTAAAATGGAAATTCTCTCAGAAAACCCTATTCCGATAAGCCAGCTTAAGGAAGCTGTTGACAAGATAAAGAAGCGCGACAAGGAGCCGAACTTCAGGGTAAACAAGATTGAGGAATACCTCAACTCGTTTAACAGGCTCAGCGCATCCAAGAGCAAGGAGCTCATTGAGAAACTCACGAAGCTCAATATTCCAAGGATGAAAGAGCAGCACATCTACAAGATAGCTGATATATTGCCGATAAACGTTGACGACCTAAAGGCAATTCTTCAGCCTTACACCATTACAGTTAATAACGAAAACATGAAGAAGATTGTCGAGGTCGTTAAGGCTTACGCCAAATAACTTCTGGGCTATGAATTACAAAAGTTTAAATAACTAGCTCGGCTACTCGAAGGTTGAGGGGGAATGGAACAAAGACCAATGCGTGAGGAAAAGGCAATTGTGCTGGATTACCTTCCAAACGGCTATCCTTTTGACAGCAGGCCGAGCCATATGAAGACTCCGATAGTCCAGGTTCTTGGCTGTGAGCATTTCGTCCTGCTTGAGCTTGTTCCAAAGCGGGAAATCCAGCTCCAGCCCAACGATGAAGTCTACATCGGGGAGGGAAAGCGCGATAAAATCCACCACATAAATGGAAAGCTAGCGCCTGAAAAGCTGACATCAACCGCCAAAGCAGAGCTCGAATTCGTTGTTAACGCGATTGTAAAGAAGAACGAAAAGGACTTTGTCCAGTTCTTCAACAGGGCACAGCCGTTAAGCACGAGGATGCACTCGATAGAGCTCATCCCTGGCATGGGAAAGAAGAGGATGTGGGAAATACTTGATGAGCGCAAGGCAAGCCCGTTTGAGAGCTTTGCAGACATGCGAAAGAGACTTAAGCTAATACCCGACCCTGAAAAGGCAGTTGTAAGGCGAATTCTCGCAGAAATACAGGGCAATGAGAAGCACCTTCTCTTTGTTGAGAGATAAAAATTATAAAGAGATGCGTTTTAGCGTTGTTTTTTAGTGACCACTGAATGCAGCACTCTTTCAAAACTGAAGACGACAAGCGGATTCTTTTGCTTACATTCGCTCCTGAGGATGCTAAATGGCAGGAAGCAGCAGCAGAATATGAAAGGCTTGTTATTGAGCCGTACAGAGAGTTGCTTATGCACAAAGAAAATGACAGCATAGAGGGCATACTGGCATGTATCAGGTATGACCTGTTAACTTGCAGGGGTATTCAGGACTTTGAGCAGATGCTTCTGAACAAAGGATTTTATTCAAATGGGAGTTCGCACGATATAAGCAGTTACATTGAGGAATCGCAGGCAATAATCGAGCTCCAGCGGTCAGGAAGCTTTCCAGGATATAAAGTAGATTTTACCCTGTCGCTGGCTGCAAGGGAAGGCAAAGGGCTTACGCCCTCTTCTCAAGAACCATAACCTTGCCGTTAAACTCGACAAAAGTAACTTCATCGCCTTCGGTTAGCCCTTCAAGGACCTCCCCGGAGGCATTTGCGTCGAAAGTCTCATAGCTTACCGTATCCATTACCTGCAATGGGGATTTTGCTATAACCTGCCCCTTTTTCCTTATAATCTCTACATCCTCGACGTTGCTGTGCGGCATCACTGTCAGGACCTCGGTAGAGCCGCTGAACAAGCCCTGTACTGTTAGTTTGAGCTTTGTATGAGTGTGAGTCCCGCAAGTCACGTTTTCCCTGCTGACAAGCCTGTACGGCTCGCCCCTGTTGAGAAGATACTCTCCTTTCTGCAGTTCTTTTACGTTTTTCATGGTTTTTGGGCGGGAACACAGATATAAATATGTTTTCACGGCGTTATTTTCGTTCCTGTTTAGTGGTGACAAATAGAAAAGCTTATATAGCAGTGCCTTTATGCAATGCCCTGATTCAAATGAGAATAGACTACCAAAAGATGAGCTCTGGAAGCTGGAAGCCGATTGTAACATACGAGCCAGCTGACCAGACGTGGAATCATTTTGCAAGAATCTATACTCAGCGCATATCTGACGCTTTATGCACACTGAGATGGAGCTACATGTATGACTGCCTTAGCGTAATGGACGAGGCAAACAACGCGATGAAGGATATCAGTGCGGGGATGAAGGAGTTCAGGAGCGAGCTAAAGGGCATCCGCAAAAGGGTATTAAGCGATGTAAGCAATTTCTTCATATTCCGGAATGCAGGCGAGCCCCGTGATTCCGACTATATGAACGCGTTTAATCGCCTAGGCGTTATGGGTGACGCTGTTAACTTTTTCGAGAGGTGTGAAAATCTGAATTCCATCATAGTTAACCTCGAGAAGAAAAGCGATTTTTTCCCAGGATTTACAATTGATTTGGCTTCAAAGGAGATACTTCAGGGCGTTAAGAAGAAGCCTACGTACAGGTAGTTTTTTGCAATGCCCTCACTTTTATTGCATGGTGCCTAACCAATTTTTCTAGGTTCCTGCTTTTTCAGGCAGATTTTTGCGGCGATTTTTCAGCAAGCCTGCAAATTTTTTCGAAAGAGTCAGCATTTAAGAATTTCTTAAATGTTTTAATAATAATTTAGCTTAATGATTTTAAGCAATAATCGTAAATTATAGCTATAGATATAGCTATAACCTTTAAGCAAAAACTAAAAATTATAAGCTATCCAGCGGGCTCTTGACTTTTTTCAATTCTTCTGCAGAAACGCGGGTATAAATCTGGGTTGTCTGCAAATTTGAGTGCCCCAAAAGCTCCTGTATTTTGCGGATATCTGTGCCTGATTCAAGCAGATGAGTGGCAAAGCTGTGCCTCAGCGTGTGAGGGCTTATTTTCTTGCCAAGATTAGCCCTTTTTGCAGCAGTTACGACCACTTTCTGCACGTTTCTTGGGCTCATCCTGCCATTTCTGCCAGCAAATATGTACTCGCTGCCCTTTGCAAAGCCTGAAAGCTCTTTTGAGAGCGCTTCTGATAGTATGAAAAGCCTGTCCTTGCTGCCCTTTCCCTTCCTTACCCAGCCTATTTTCTCGTCTGTATGTATGTCGTTAACCTTCAGGTTTACGCACTCGGAAAGCCTTAACCCTGACGAATAAAGAAGCATTATCATCAGCCTGCTTTTTTTTGTCGGAGCAGCGTCTATCAGCCTTTTTACTTCCTCTCTGCTCAGCACGACAGGGAGCTTCTTTTCTGTCTTGGGAGTCTTGACATTCACAATGCTCTTTCCCATTATTCCTTCGTAGAAGAACTTTAATGCGGCGCGGGCCAGCGCTACTGTTTTACCTGATTTTTTCTGCTCCATCATAGCCGCAAGGTACTGCTTTACATCATCCTCAGTGATTTCTTCCGGCTGCTTTTTTGCAAAATCAAGCAGCATTCTGTTGTATCTCAGGTAAGAAGTCAATGTGTTCCCGCTAAAGCCCCTCAGCTTCAGCTCTGTCTCGAGCTTTTTCAGCATAAGCCTTCCTTATGCGAACTCTTATTTAAAGGTTGTTCCGCAAAGCTTTTTAAGCACTGCAAATAGCTGTTTGAAAATGCCAGAACGCAACAATGCATTCGCAGGATGGTTCAGGCGAGCCAACAGCAAGGTGCTCGGCTACAGGAAAAGGCTCACCACAAAGCACTACTTTCTTGCTGCTATTCTTTTGCTTCTATTCTTCCTTTTCGGCTACGACCTGAAAGCAGTAATTGTCGTCAGCGTTTTGGGGCTCCTTGCATCTTACTCGATGATATACAAGCGCTACCTGAGGATTCCTTCTGCCATCGAGCTGGTTACTTTTGGAACGGTTATGACAAGCATTGGATATGGGGCAACTGCCGGTGCGATTTTTGCTATCGTAACCACGCTTGCCGGAGAGATAATAAGCACTGCAGTAGACTTTTTCACGCTTGTCTACGTGGTTGTCAGGGCTCTGATGGCTTTTGCGGTCTACTACCTTTTCTACAACTTCGAAATAAGCATAACGACACTAGGGGTATTAGCGGCAGTGTTCTTCTTTGCCCTGACAGGCCCGATATACATGCTCCCAGGAGACCTGGAGACCAAGATAAAAGCCACTTATTTCTTCTCAGTGAATGTGATATTCAACCTTATGATATTCGCAGTGCTGGGGAAGCTGGTGCTGGGCATAATACTCTAAAGTTCCGATAATGTACGTTATGAGAACTTGTTCTTGATTTGTGCAGGAAATGCCCTATTTCGGGCGAAAAAGCCAGCCTAACCGGAGTATGTTCCTGAAATGTCGTATGTAACGGGGATTCCTGCCTTGTGAAGGTGCCGCGCTACTGTGCCCAAACAGCAGTCCCTGCTAACCCCGTACAAGACTACTAAGTCATATCCTTTAGCCATTTCAGGCGCCTTGGCCATTTCTTTGCGATTATCGATTGCAAGACTGAAGGGTATTTGGGCAACGTCTGTGCCAGGAGCTTCAATTTCTGCTATCCTCTCCAGTACGTGCTCAGGAGCGTTAAGGTCTGCTTCTACCAGTTCCTTGTGTATGACCAAATTAAGCACTTTCACGTTTATGGCGAATGAAAGAATGAATATAAGCCTATCCCCTAGAAAAACAGCCTCCACAGGGCAAGAAGCAGCAGAATCACTCCGATGAGCCCGCCTACGCTGCGGAGCTCTTCCTTGAAGTCGGTTATTAAGCCTGTTGCGAACATGCCTGATACTTTGCAGAATATGTATTTAAGCGTTGCGTATCAGAAGGATTAAGCTTTATTGCCTTTCCAGCGGTGACCATGACTTTAAGTCCTTTTCGCGTATGGCATAGCTGGTTGAGCCATTCGGGAAGGCATCACCTTCTATTGGCACGGCTATCAGGCCCTTTAAGGGGTCAAGACTGAGCAATTTTCCATCAATGCTGTCACCATTCACAAAATCCACGTGGACTTCCTTTTGCCCGCTATCCAGGGTCCTGTAAAGGCTGTTATAATTAAATCTCGCCGATAATGCCTTGTGCCAGCCCTTGTTAGCTACCTTTAGAAAGGGGAGGATATACTTCTCTTCGATTCTTCCGATAAGATCGTCAAGATAGTCAATTATTGGCATGCGAAAAGCTACTAGGCACTTATTTAAAAATCTTTGGTTTCGCATAAAATTGATAAATTAATTATTTTTCCCCTTTTTCGGGATGGTGAAGAATCTTGAGCAGATCGTGAGAGGGGGGTTTCATCAGCTTAGGAGGAGCTTTGTGCTGGTTCAGGCTTTTATTAATCAGATTGAATCTTCTATTAGTCAGATCGACGGTGAATTTTATTATTTGATTTACCCTAGAGGAAAAGAAAGCCTTGAGTCAGCGCTTGATTTTCCAGAAAAAGTGCTTGACTGGCCTACAGATAAGCTCAATGAATCTGCAGAGCATGTTTTTAAACGCTTAAAGGAAAAGTTCTACAAAGAGCGAGACAAACGCAGGCCTGATGTTGAAAACAAAGTCTATTTTGCCCTGAAAGACCCGATTATTGGCTTTTTCAAGAAACACTACGAGTTTGAGGTCCGCGGAACCATCCCTAAAGAGGGTAAGAGGGTTCTCATGGCCACGCACCAGTACGCAACTGACCAATTTGCCCTTGTAAATGCTGTTGACGAGAGGATTTCTTTCCTCTACACCGTCGATAACCCTGCAAAGGGCGTTCTTTCTGCTTTAATGCCCTTTGTAGGCGGAATAAGGGTATATGCTGACGGCCTTAAGCGCGAGAAACCAAGGAAGCGAGACCTTGTGCTTGGCAGGATTCCGGGTATAAGCCGTATTTGGGCTAATTACGCGTTTATGTCTCTTCCGAAGCGAAGTGAACACATTAGAGATTTGCTTGCGCATACGAGAGAGCGCCTTAACAGGAATGAGCTTTTAGGCGTTTTTCCTCAGGGCGCTTACCACACAGGCTACCTGGGCAAGTCAGAGGATGGAATGATAAGCATCCTGAAGCACTACGAAAAGCGAACAGGTGAACGTGTTAGCATAATACCCGTCGGAATAGAGTATGTTTTCAAGGGTGAGAAAACGATGTCGTCTTTTCCGCTTTTTACCCTCCCGCCGGAAGGCACGAAAATCATTGTCACATTCGGCGAACAGATTTATATCGGCGGGGGAGCTGCTTCTGAAGTTATCAAGGCTGTTATGAACAAATGCGGGAGTCTGAGCAACATACCTTATGAGCTTAAGCCTGCCTGAGCGGTAAAGGATTTTTCTTTGGGATGTACTGCTGGATTGTGTCTGCGAGGTTTTTTGTGTAAGAAATTCCCGATTTTACTGCGCTTTTTGCGTGCTCGTAAGTGGGAAAAAATGAGAGTCTCTCGTCGATATTCTGCATTATGTTTGCTGCGCCGTGCTTGTAGGCTGTGTTGCTAAGCGCAAGCCCTATGACGCCGACTGCCCTTCCGACCAGCGAGGCTAAAAGCGCTGATGTGGAAGGGTTCATTCCTCCTTCTACAAGATGCCAGTTTAAGCCTGTTGATGTTCCGAGAACTCCGAGCTGAATGCCTACCACA
>JAFGRH010000042.1 GCA_016935265.1 Candidatus Woesearchaeota archaeon
AGGGTCGTTCACTGATGCTGAGCCTCCTGTTTGCTCTGCAGGTCCATCAGCGGAAAGGTTCGTGCTGCTTTTCCCGAATTTTAACCACTCGTTTATTTTCATTTTACTCTCCTCTCTGAGCCATTAAAATCAATATATAAGCTCGGAAAAAGGGCAGTATGCAGCAGCATGTATTTAAGCATTTATATTGCAGGGAATAATGATTCACTGGGCAGTGGTAAAAATAAAGCGCCGGGAGAGGGATTTGAACCCCCACATCCTTGCGGAAACCTGCTCTCGAGGCAGGCGAGCAGCCGGATTGCTCAATCCCGGCACGGTGAGTCGTGAATTTCGGCTGTTTTTAAATCTTTGCGGGAAAATTTTTTAAAGTTCTTTTTCCCACGGCTTCCTGAGGTGTTAAAATGGCTGTGCTGAAAAAGGTTGGCGTTTTATCTGTCGCTAAGATGGCAGGCATTATTAGCGCTGTTTTGGGTCTAATATACGGTCTTTTCATGGCTGGGATTGGCGTTCTCCTGCTGTTCACAGAGCCCATCTTAGGAATATTATGGATAACTTCAATCATCTGGGCGCCTATAGGCTACGGAATAATGGGCTTCCTGTTCGGGGCGCTCTACGCGTGGATGTACAACATACTTGCAAAGAGGATTGGCGGCATAGAGTTTGAGTTTACTAAATGAAATGATGGCTGATTTGAGCTGGATTTTCAGCGGTGAGGAATTGGAATTTGCTGAAAAGGTTTACTCCGCAGTTCCTAATGCTATAGGGCAGCCTCCACATGCTTCTGCGCAGATTGAGAACATTGTTGACAGGGCTTTTTACCAGGCTATTGAAAGAGAAAACCCTGAGTTTTCAGGCCAGCAAATTGATGAGGCTGTGAAAGAAAAGGTTGAACAATGCCGCAGGAAAAGGATTATGGAAACGCTTGTTGGTTACAAGATTATTTCTGCAATGAGGTGCCCTGAGGGTTTGCTCTACTTCAGAAATAACTCTACTTCATCTTAAAGCCCTGCGTTCCCATCCGCTTCATCATCCTCTGCATCTGGTCAGGGTTTTTGAGGTGCTTCATCAGCTTCTTGCTCTGCCTGTACTGCTTTATCAGCTCCCTTATGTCAGAGGCAGCTACGCCCGAGCCTTTCGCGATTCTTTCTATCCTTGTGCTGCTAATTATTTCAGGGTCCTCAAGCTCTTTCTTTGTCATGCTCTGCATGGCTATTTTCCACTTGGCGAGCTTGCCTTCCTGCACGTCAAGCATTTCCTTGGGCATCTTAAGCTGCCCAAAGCCCGGAATCATCTCAACCACTTTCTTCAAAGGACCCATTTTCTTCATTGCTTCCATCTGCTCGTAAAGCTCCAGCAGGCTAAAGTCTCCTTTCAAAAATTTCTTGCCGAGGTCCTGCGCTTCCTCCTCGCTTATCGCTTCCTTTGCTTTCTCAAGAAGGGCTTCTATGTCGCCCATTCCGAGAAGCCTTCCGACAAAGCCTTTTGGGTTGAACCTTTCAATATCGTCAAGCTTCTCGCCAACGCCGATGAACATTACAGGCGCTCCTGATATTGAGCACGCGCTCAGCGCTCCTCCGCCTTTTGCTGTTCCCTCAAGCTTGGTTATTATGACGCCCTTAACATCGCAGGTTTCGTGGAATGCCTTGGCTTGCTTCTCTGCTGTCTGCCCTATGTCAGCGCTTATTACGAGCAGGCTTTCCTGTGGCTTTACCGTGCTGTTTATTTTCCTGAGCTCCTCAATGAGCTCTTCAGAAAGGGCATCCCTTCCTGCTGTGTCAACTATCACTAGGTCGAACTTATTAAGCTCGGCTTCGACCTCGCTGTAAATCTTCAGCGGGTCTTTCTCTCCCTTTTTGCCGAAGACCGGTATGCTGAGCTTTTTTCCTATCTGCTGGAGCTGGTCAAGAGCAGCAGGCCGCCAGACATCAAGCTGAACAAGGGCTACCTTCTTGCCCCTCTTGTGGAAATATCCGCCAAGCTTTCCTGCTGTTGTTGTCTTTCCGCTTCCGAAAAGCCCTACAAGCATTATTTTCGTTGGCTTCTGCTCAAAGGAGAGCTGCCTTTCTTCCTCCCCCAAGAATTTGACGAGCTCTGTGTAGACTATGTTCACTACGTGTTCTTTCTTAGTGAGCCCTGCCGGCGCTTCCTCTTTAAGCGCTCGCTCCCTTATGCTATTGGTAAGCTCTAATACGAGCTTGACATTTACGTCTGACTGGAGCAAGGCGCGCTGTATCTCCTTTACGAGCTCATCAACCAGCTTAGAATCTACAAAGACGCTCTTCGCTATCTTCTGCAGCGTGCTTTTGAGGGAATCTCCAAGCTTATCAAGTACCATAAGGAGAAATAATCAGGGAAGGTTTAAAAAGCTTTCACTTGCTTATCTCGCTTTCCACCTTCTTGAGCGCGCTGTCAATAGCAAAGAATAAGTTCCGGTCAGTTACGTCTGCAGCATAGTTCTGCCCTTTGTCCTTTAAGAGGGCGTGTATTTCATACTTCTCTGACTTCTCGCGCTCGTGCACAGGCTTCATAGTCAGCTGTAGGGATTCGAACTGCTGGCATATCTCAGAGAAGCGCCTTGCGTAGTTTCCCACTATCTTCTTCAGAATTATGCTGGAGCTCCTGTCAAGCTCCCTGAATCCTGTGAGCTGTATGCTGCCTCCAAGCGATACGGTGTCATCACTGTCCATTGCCATTGTGGGCAGTTTTGAGGGTATAAATACTTTTTGGTGGCCCTGAAGCACAGGAATAACCACTGCTCGGTGACTAAGACCGAAAGCTTTATATAGTGGCGCTTTTGAGCTGTCCTGCATGTCAGAAAAATCAGAAGGGATTCGCAGCTGGATGAGGGACTATTTTGCATTCAGCCCTGAGGACCAATTAAGGCTTCTTGAAGTTGGCAATGACATCAATTCTTTGATTGAAGAAAACGAGACTCCGCTGAGTGGCAAGGCTGACATTAAGAGATCATCACCTGAGGAAGCATCAGAGCTTCTTTATGTTATGCCTGCTGCTGTGGCTGGAAGAAAGGACCTTCTTGATTACGTTCTTAGAGGCTTTAAAGTGTTGGGTACGCACTCTGCCGCAGTTGAGACTCCTGATTCAGATGGGGATATTGCCTTGCTGATAAAGCGCAACGGATACTCTCCGCAAGATATTTAATACCTCCTTTCTGCCTTTGTTTTATGAAGGTTTACATCGAGACTTTTGGGTGCTCTGCCAACCTGAACGATTCTGAGATTATGGCTGGTATGCTTGACGTTGTTGACTCTCCTGAGAAGGCGGATGTAATAATAGTCAATACCTGCACTGTTAAAGGAAGGACTGAGGATAAGGTGAAGTCCTTCATCAAGAGGCTGCATTCAAAATATCCGAAAAAGAAGCTCGTGATTGCCGGCTGCATGGCAGAAGCTCAGAGTGAAATGCTGAAAAAGCTCTTTCCGAAGGCAGCGCTTATAGGCCCGCACAGGATTAGCGAGATTCAGGATGTTGTTGACGGCAAAATAGATGAGGCTCTCGGCTATAAGGACTACTGCAAGCTGAAGCTTCCCAAAAAAAGCAGCAACCCAAGAATTGCCATTGTGCAGATTAACGATGGCTGCGCTAACTTCTGCACTTTCTGCATCACTAAGCTTGCTAAGCCGAAGCTTGTCTCTTATCCTGTAGAGATGATTATCGACGAGGTTTTGTGTGCTGTAAGCAACGGCTTTAAGGAAATATGGCTTACGAGCCAGGACACCGGCGCTTACGGGCTGGATAGGAAAACTAATCTCGCAAAGCTTCTCAAAGAATTGCTTAAGATAAAGGGGGATTTCAAGATAAGAGTGGGGATGATGAATCCAAAGCTCATATTGCCCTTCCTCAGCGAGCTTATCGAGCTTTACAAGGACGAGAAAATCTACAAGTTTCTTCACATTCCATTTCAGGCCGGCAGCGATGAAGTTCTTAAGAAAATGCGGCGAGGCTACGGGATAGCTGACTTCAGGAAGATAGTTGCAGAGTTCAGGAAGGAAATACCCCGCATTACCCTTGCTACAGATGTAATCTGCGGCTTTCCCGGCGAGACAGAGCAGCAGTTTAAAGAGTCCTTACAGCTACTCAAAGAGGTAAAGCCTGACGTGCTTAACATCTCGAAGTACTGGCCAAGGCCCGGAACAGAGGCAGCTAAAATGAAGCAGGTCTCTGGAGCTGTGCTTAAGCAGCGCGCTTCTAGGATGGTGGCTCTCTTCAGGAGCCTTGCTTTAGAGAAGAACAAAGAGTGGGTCGGCTGGAAAGGCGATGTTTTCATCAGCGAGATTGGCAAGAACAGCACTTTGGTGGGCAGGAACTTTGCCTATAAGCCCATCATACTTAATGGCAACACTTCCTTTCTCGGCAGCACGGTAAGGGCAGAAATAGTCTCGTCAGCAGTTTATGGCCTGAGGGGAAGAATTCTTTAGCTCCCGCTGTCGTCAAAATAGTCGTAAAAGTCGTTTTCTAGCTGCACGCCAATCACCTCTTAATCGTATGATGTTATCATACTTAGTGTGATTAAATATTTAAATGTTTGCTTTATCCTACTTTGTCATACAGATAGAAATGTTTATATAACCCTGAGTATTATGAATGCGAATCTATGAAAGAGCGCATCACTCTCACCCTTGACAGCGGAGTAATCCACGTAATAGACCAGAGGATAGACGGCCACAGGATTAAGAACAGGAGCCATGCTGTTGAGCTGCTTCTTATGCAGGCACTGGGCAATGCCCACGCCCCTAAAACAGCAGTTATCCTTGCCGGCGGCAAAGGGGTGAGGATGCAGCCTATAACATATGAGATTCCAAAGCCTTTGATGCTTGTCCACGAAAAGACCCTTCTTGAGCACACCTTTGACCTGTTCAGGAAGCACAACATAAGGAATATTGTCATCTCTATCGGCTATAAGGGGCATAAGATAAGGGAAGTTATAGGAAATGGCAGGCGCTTCGGCGTTAATGTTACCTATGTTGAGGAGGACAAGCCCCTCGGGACAGCAGGTCCGCTAAAGCTTGCTGAGCATATGCTTACCGAGACTTTTGTTGCGTGCAATGCAGACGAGCTTAAGGAGCTTGACCTGAGCGACATGTATGCTGCGCACAAGGAAAACAAGGCGCTGGCAACAGTCGCTCTTACAACAGTTGAGGACCCGAGCAATTACGGCGTTGCTAAGATGCAGGGCAGCAGGATACTTGAGTTCATAGAGAAGCCGAAAAAGGCTGATGCGCCTTCCAACCTGATAAATGCAGGGCTTTACATTCTCGAGCCAGAGGTCCTGAACTACATCAGCGACGGCTTTTCAATGCTTGAGAAGGACGTCTTTCCAAAGCTTGCCAAGGAGGGGAAGCTTTTCGGCTATCCTTTCACAGGACAGTGGTTTAACACAGGCACCTTGGATCTTTACGAGCAGGCAATAAAAAAGTGGAAAGACATAGCTTAAAATGGATTCTTCCTTTTTTAAGGCTTATGACATCCGCGGGCTTATAGATAAGGAGCTTAACGAGGAAGTCGCTGAAAGGATTGGGAAGAGCCTCGGGACTTTTCTCGTCGGCGCAAACATCGTTGTAGGGCATGACGTCAGGTATTCCTCGAAGAGGATTTACGAGCCCTTCATTAAGGGGCTTATGAGCGCAGGCTGCAATGTTGTTGGAATAGGAGAGAGCCCCAGCCCGCTGCTTTACTTTGCAGCGTGGAAGCGGAAATCATACGGCGCTATAATAACTGCTTCGCATAATCCGGCAGAGTACACCGGCTTCAAGATGCTTGAGCCTAACGGCTGCTCATTTGTAGACCAGTACAAAGAGCTGAAAAAAATTTACGACGAAGGCAAATTTGCCGAAGGCGAGGGCGCCTTCACAGAAGCTGATGCCTATCCTGAATACAGGGACTTCCTCCGGTCAAGCATTAAGCTTGAAAGAAAAGTAAAGGTTGTTGTCGAGTGCCTCTACGCTTCGGGCGGCGTGCTGATTCCCCGGCTTTACAATGACCTCGGCCTTGAGGTGATAACCTCCCACTGCGAGGTAAAGGAGGACTTTAACAAGGAAAGGCCAGAGCCGAAGGGAAAGAACCTTAATGAGATGAGCTCTCTCATAAAAAAGCACAAAGCAGACTTTGGCCTTGCTCTTGACGGCGATTGCGACCGCTCAGTCATAATGGACGACAAGGGAAGGGAGCTTAACGGCAGCGTCTCTTCTTCTGTTTTCATAAAGCACATCCTGCCAGAGTCGAAAGGAGGTGCTGTTGTAATGACAGTTGACTGCAACAGCGAGCTGAAGCAGCTTGTCGAGTCGCTTGGCGGCAAGCTCATCTGGTCTGAAGTCGGGCACGGCTTCATAGGGAAGAATGTTTACGATAGCAAGGCTGTCTACGGCGGCGAGATGTCAAGCCACATGTGGTTCAAGGAATACCCTTTCTCAGACGGTTTCCTTGCAGGGCTGAAGATGGCTGAAATACTAAGCAGGAGCAGCGAAACCCTTTCAGAGCTTGCTGACGAGGCTGAGTTCGCTCCCATGATGAAGGAGTACGTTGACTGCAAAACCCACGAGAGAAAGGAAAAGGTGATTGCAAAGCTTGTTTCGCGTTACAAAGAGCTTTACTCTGAAGCTACAATCACGCGCGATGGAATTAAGTTCTTCCTGAACAGCCTTGAGTGGGTTCTTCTCAGGAAAAGCAATAATCTTCCGGAAGTTTGCATAGTGATTGAGGCTGCTGACCAAAAAAGGCTTAACGATCTTCACGGCACTTACAGGGATGTTGTGGACAAGGTTATAGCGTCAGTTGAGTAAAGTTTTTAAATGACTTCTATGTGCTTTTTCTTTAGTGGGCCCATAGCTCAGCCTGGCAGAGCGGTCGGCTCTTAACCGACAGGCCACGGGTTCAAAAGGTGGCAAACTCCACCTGGACGTTAGGTCGGCGTGAAGCCGACCAGTGCGCTTCGCGCATAACGTTATGAGTTTACACCGTGAAATTCCCGCTGGGCCCGCTTTCTAAAATGGAGCCTGACAAGGGGAAAAAGAACGTATTTCGCCTAGGTCTTGCGAGTTTCTTCACAGATGTCAGCTCCGAGATGATTTTCCCGATTCTCCCTCTTTTCCTCACCACTGTTCTTAAGGCGAACATGGCTGTTGTTGGGCTTGTTGAGGGCATTGCTGAGAGCAGTTCTGCATTGCTGAAGATGCTTTCAGGCACACTGTCTGACAGGTTCGGCAGGAAAAAGCCTCTTGTGGTTGCTGGTTATTCGCTTTCTGCTGTGACAAAGCCGCTGCTTGCTCTTGCAACGCACTGGTGGCACGTCCTTGCCGTCAGGATTTCCGACAGGGTCGGAAAAGGGCTGCGAACAGCACCGAGGGACGCGCTGATTGCAGCTTCTGTGGAAAAGGAAAAGCGGGGCAGAAGCTTTGGCCTTCACCGTATGATGGACACTTCAGGGGCTATTGTCGGCACGCTTATTGCTTTTGTTGTCCTTAAGCTAATGGCTGAGAGCGCTTCAACTTTCAAGTTGATATTCCTTCTCTCGCTCATACCAGGAATTCTTGCTCTGCTTATTCTTGTTCTTGGCGTTAAGGAAGTTAAGAGCGCCCCTTCAGGGAAAAAATTGAGCTTCAACTTCAGAGCGTTAAGCCCGCAGCTCAAAAAGTTTCTCTTAGTAATTGCGGTTTTCAACCTTGCGAACTTCAGTTATGCTTTTTTCCTTTTAAGGGCAAATGACGTTGGCGTTGCAATCGCAATCATTCCGCTTATCTACCTGGTCTACAACGTTTTCTATGCTGGCTTTTCCATTCCAGCAGGAAGGCTGTCTGACAGGATCGGGAGGAAGGCTGTGCTTGGTTCCGGAATAATCCTCTTCGGCATCACTTCGCTTGGCTTCGGCCTTATTGCAACTTCAATTACCATTTGGGTTCTTTTTGCGCTTTACGGTTTGTTCATGGCGATTACAGACGGCGTTTCCCGCGCTTACGTTTCTGACCTTTCATCTTCCGATAAGGCAGGATTCGCCCTCGGCACTTACCACACGATTATAGGCATCACTGTTTTTCCTGCAAACTTTATCGGCGGTTTGCTTTGGGAGAACATAAATGTGGCAGCTCC
>JAFGRH010000043.1 GCA_016935265.1 Candidatus Woesearchaeota archaeon
ATTTCCTTTACCTGCTTCTGCTCAAGCTTCACAACCGGCAGGTCTGGCTCTGGTATGAACATGTAGTCCATTGCCTGCTCCTTGCTTCTCATGAAGGCTGTTGTTTCTGCCTTTTCGTTCCATGCCCTTGTTTGCTGGCTTATCTTCTTGCCATCTTTCAGCTCTGCCTGCTGCCTCATTATCTCGTATTCTATTGCCTTTACTATGCTCCTGAAGGAATTGACGTTTTTTACCTCAACTCTGTTGAAAGCAGGCCCGACTGAAACATTCACGTCTGACTTAACCCCCGCTTCTGGATCTATTGCCTTGATGTAAGAGAGGGTTGTCATCAGCTTCTTCAGCCATTCCCTGACTTCTGCTGCGCTTTTGAAGTCAGGCTTGGTTACTATCTCCACTAACGGCTGCCCTGACCTGTTGTAATCAACGCAGCCGGTTTCAGGGTCCCACCTTGCAGGGTCTTCCTCAAGGTGCACGTCGCTTATTCCTATCCCAAGAAAGTCCCCTTCCTCTCCGACAGGGACAGAGTAGCTTCCTGACATCGTTCTTTGAAATCCTGTTGGCATGTCAGGCCATGAGTAGTGCTTTCTCTGGAAGAGAAGCCTTCTGTTTATCCTGCAGTTAAGCATTGCGGCTATTGCAACTATTTTCTCAACAGCCTGCCTGTTCGGGAGCATAGGCTTGCTTCCCGGCATTCCCGTGCATATCGGGCAGATGTTCGTGTTAGGCTCTGCATTCAGCTCTATCTTATCCTCGCAGAAAAGCTTTGTCCTGTTCTCAACGGCAAGGTAGCCGTGAATCTCAAGACCTACCTTAATCTGTTCCATAACCGATGAAATCCTCCGTAGCTTTTTATACTTTTTCTTCGCTACTGAAGCACGAGCTCAATCGGTTTCCCTTTAAGGAACATAGAATAATCCTTTATTATTATGCTGTCCTCAATTATTTCCGCCTCAAATCTCGCCCCTTCAAACTCCTGAATCCCTGTTATCTCTCTGCCGTCTGCAATGTCAGATGCTATCTTCGCAGCAAACCTGTGAGCCCTCTCAATGTCATAGTCTATCCTCAAAATCCTCGAGCTTATGGCGTTTCTTCCCCACTCCCTCTGCACAACAACAGCATACACTATATCGGCTGTAAGGTGGTTTCCTATGACAGAGGTGTCCACGTTTGCGCTTTCCCCCTTCAGCACGCCAGCCCCCCTTCTGCTGAACTGGCTGCTGTTGAAAAGCTCAACAACTTTCTCGGCAGCATTTGTTTCAATTTCTCCTCCTAGTATGCTGCTTCCGTTAATGGCTTCAAGCACAGCTATCCTCGCAAGCTCATCAAAATACCACTCAAGAATTGCCCTGTCCTCGTTAAGCGCAGCCTGCTTTGCAGCTTCCTCATCAAGGCTTGCGGCAGAAAGCTTTGATGCGCTCATGAGCATTGTCGCAGTTACTATTATCAGGAACAGCCCGAGTATTGCAAAAAAGCTCATCTGCGCTTTCAGCATGTTCCGAATCTCACCTCAATTGTTTCGTAAGACGGCAGCCAGAGGCTTTCCTTTTTGCATTCGCCTGTGCTGCTTGAAAAAGCAGTCTCTCCGTTTTTCACGATTTCAAAGTCGTATTTTCTTCCGCCGGCACTGCCTTCAAGCGATGCAGCCAGCGCCGTGTCCCTGCATGAGCAGTCAGCCCTTACGCAGCCCCTCACCAAGTCGCTTATCTGCATTTTCGCCCCGTCGCAGAACGCGGTGCTCTTCATTATTGAAACAAGGGATCTTGCATCAGTTTCTTCAGGAACTGATATTTGCTCAAGCCGTGGGCTCATCAGCAGGATGAATATTATTGTCAGTAAAGCAACTATTGATATTCCGATTATCTCAGCCTGCCCTTTCATCTGTAAACCTCTGCCCTTATGTTTCCTGCAAAAAAGGATTCACTTGCTGCATCGTAAACGCTTACAGGGAAGAAGTGAACCCGTTTCTCCTTGAAGCCTTGTTTCTTGTTTTCGTAAAGCGGCTCTGCCACAAGCTCAGCATCCCTTACGTATTCCAGCGTTATTACGCTGTAGCCAAAAACGTTGAAGTACTCTCCGCCAACTCTTTCAGCCCTCATAAGGTCTATGCAGCCTGCTTTTGCCTGCCCCATGTAGGAGCACTGCCATTCAGGCATCGATGCAGCCATTGCTGCTGTTTCGCTGCCGAAATCCGCCTCTTCAGAGGTTATGCTTGCGTAAAAGAATATTCCGAAGGCAGATATTATAACTACGAATGAAGTTGCAAGCGTTAGCGTGAGTATGCCTATCTGCCCTTTCATCAGTAAAGCACCTCACACGCGTTTTCTGAAAGTATTTCATTCGCCTCTTTTATTTTCAGGACCGCCTGTGCAATATTTTTTGCCCCCTCATTGCTGTAAGAAGAGTTTCCCTCAAGTATCTTAAGCTCGTTTATAGGATAAGAGCACTCTCCGCTCAGCGCATCTGCCTTTCCCTCATACCTTAAAGCCACAGGCTGCAGTCTTTTTAGCATGCGGCTTACGCCGCACTCGTAATCATCAGGGTCTGCAGCGATCGCAGCAGCAAGAAGTTCAGGGCTTATGTAAGGAAGCTCTTTCCTGACTTTCCATGTTCCTTCTTCTTCCTCAAGAAAGACTAATCCGCCTTCTGGCCTTAGCCCTATAGCGTTCAGCACTTCATCATTTTCATTCACCAGAATAGCAAAGAGGGAAATCACATCTTCTGTTTCAACGTCACCAAGCTCGGCAAGATAGACCGTGTCCCCGAAAATCCTCATTAGAGCGAGCCCTGTTTCCAGCTCAAGTTCGTCAAAGGCAAGCAGCACCCTTGTGTTTGCCGGCTTTATGAGCACAGCCCTTCCTATAAGAAAAGGCAGCATTACGTCTATCTTTGACATCTGAATCTTGTCTGCTGAAAATTCCTTTGAGAAAACCACCATTCCTTCAGGCACGACAACAGAGCCTTTTCCAATAAGAAGCTTTGAAGACTCGCAGTCTGAGCTTATTTTTTGCTCCTCCGGCAGGCGTATTTCAATATCTGCCTCTCCGCTTGCCATGCTCTTTCCAATGAAGCTTCCCACCATATAGGCAGCGCTGTAAGCAGCTCTTTCGTTCTGCTTGTAAAAAACCTGAACGAAGAAGAGAAGAAGCATCACGCCGATTATTACTGCGAAAGCCCACTTTATCTGGAGCTCAATAACACCCCTTTTTTTCATAGTCAGGATTATTGCTTCTTTCTTTTTAAACTTTTGGGCGCAAAAGATTTATAACCAATAAAGCAAAGCCTTCGCTTATGTTTGTTGATTTGGTAATCCCTGAAAGGAACGAGAAGGCATTCATAGAAATGGGCGGGAAGCTGGGTGTAGGGGGCATTTGCTTCCTCTACAAGTCAGCTTCTGACTTCAGAAGAATTGGAAAGCTGAAAAGCGCTTTTCCGATTTTTGCAGCGACTTTCAGAAGGAAAGGCAGCACAGTATTTGCCAGGCTTAAAAGCAAGGAACTCTGTTTTGATGCTGAAAGCCGTGACTTTCCTCAAGGCGCAATTCCCGGCTTTTCCTTTTGCTTCCTTTCTGATTCAAAGAATCTTCCTGCTAGGATTAAGTCAGTCAGAAGAAGCGTGAAGGCTCACAGAAAAGGAAACCGCTTCTTAATAGCATCGCTTGCCAAAAACCCTTACTCAATGCGCTCCCACCACGACCTTATGAGCCTTTTTGTATGCCTTGGGATGCTTCCAGGGGAGGCTAAGAAGGCTGCTTCTCTCGCAGCAGTTCTTCTTTCTGCGGAAAATTAGTCACTCAGCGGTGCTTATTCGCAACATTTAAATACACTCCAAGCAATTTTAGACCTGTATTACAATGTTAAAAAAAGCGGTGATACTGTTTTTGGTAGTTGTACTTCTGCCTGCTTTAGCCTATGCTCAGAGCTGTGTTGTTGATGAGGACTGCGGGGTAAAGTACTGCAAGGAAAACCTTTACTACAGGAGCTCTGTTTGCATTGACAGCGAGTGCACGCCTCTTTTCTTCACTGATGACCCATGCGAATATGCTGACTATGTATTGTATGCCAAGGGCGAGGTCATAGTCAGCCCTGTGCCTATTCTGAGCGTGCGCGCAGCCCTCCCTTACACTGTACTAAACGCGACTCTTGAAATGAATCCGCCCTCAACTAATTATGTTCCTGCCCTTGAAGTCGGCTCTTTGGATTCAGGGGCAGTTCATCAGTTCATGCCCGCTGCCCCGCTTACCGCTGCATCTTACAGGCTGAGGGTTAACGGAACGCAGCCAACTGCTGAAAAGAATTTTACTGTTGTCCTGGTAGACATGCCAATCGCGCTTGCCCTGCCTCCCTTCGGAGCTTCGTCTGCAGACATATTTGACATAGTTATCTGGACTCCGCGCGTCGCTTTATGCAGGTACAGCGCGGTCCTTCAGGGCGATTACAACAGCATGCCTGATTTTACGGTTACCAACAGCAAACTACACAGGAAATACGACTACTCGCCTGTCCTTAAGAAAATACCTTTTTTCATTAAGTGCAATGACTCTTTTTTGAACAAGATTTCTTCTGCTCAGTTTGACCTGATAAAGGACACTACTGCCCCTGTTATTTCCAATGTTACGGCAGTCCCTGACGTCATTTCAGATTATCCCCTTTCAACCACCCTCCATCTGAAGTCTGATGATGAGGTTGTCTGCAAGTACGACCCAACAGAAACATCCTATGACCTTATGAATTATGTCTTCTCAGGGGATGATGAGAAGATACTGAGCAGTTATTCCAAAAGCAAGTCCGGCAATTTGGCAGACCTTGTTGACGGAGTAACTTATTTGCTCAATGTTGCCTGCAAAAACCGCGCGGGCCTTGCCTCTACAGCATCTTCTGTCAGCTTTATTGTTGACACGGAGGTAACTGGCCGGATTTCAAACCTCACCCCGAAGGACGGCGCTTCTTACGGTACAGGCTCAATAGTTTTCAGCGCATACACAAACAAGAACTCAATCTGCTGGTATGGCAACACTACAGACCCGCAGGAGCAGTCAAACACCTTCAGCGTTGAGGGCAGATCCCACACTAGCTCTCCTTTGAATATTCCAAGCGGGCAGCACACATACTACATAAAGTGCTGTTTTGACCAGTGCCAGACAGAGGAAATCGTAACGACTAAGTTCCTTATTGACTCAACCCCGCCTCCAAAGCCGGTTGTTGATGACTCCACTGACCTTGAGGGTCTAAGCGCAGAGCGCACATACTCGGTAACCACGCTCTCTGCCTCTTGGTCCTCAAATGATAATGAAAGCGGGATAGCCTATTACAATTACACCCTTTACGAAGGCTATCAGATAATGAGAAACTGGACCAGCACAACAGCAACTTCGGTAACGCTTGACGACCTCAGCCTTACCAACGGCAGGACATATTACTTCTATGTCATAGCCGTAAACGGGGTTAACGTTTCAAGCGAAACAGGAATAAGCAACGGCGTTACTGTTGATACTAGCGCGGCTCCTGTCAGCTGCACAAACAGCATAAGGGACGGCAACGAGTCAGATGTTGACTGCGGCGGAGGATGTACTGCCTGCAGCCTCGACAAGAACTGTAATTCAGACTCAGACTGCAAAAGCGGTTACTGCACAGGCGGGAAGTGCAAGGTGGCAAGCTGCGATGACGGCGTAAAGAACCAGGGAGAGGGGGATGTTGACTGCGGCGGTCCCTGCACCGAAAAATGCGCTGAGGGAAAGGATTGCAACTACCCGTTTGACTGCGAAAGCGGCTATTGCAGCAAGAACGTCTGCATAGGCGAGACAAGCTGCGCCAACGGCAAGCTGGATGATGACGAAACGGATGTTGACTGCGGCGGAATATGTGCAAGAGTTATGGAATATACCTGCGTCCTTGGCAAAAAATGCTTTGAGGATTCAGACTGCGCATCAGGCCTTTGCGGCCCAAATGGAAAGTGCGTCAAGAAAGGCGACATGGACGCTGACGGCGTCCCTGATGAAGATGACAACTGCCCGCTTGATGCAAACAAGAACCAGGCAGATGTTGATGATGACGGAATCGGGGACGCCTGCGATAAAGACAACGACAACGACAGGATTGACGACTCCTGGGAGCTTGAGTACGGATTAGACCCAGAAGACCCTAATGACGCTGAGGAAGACCCTGATGATGACGGCCTGATTAACCACTACGAGTTTGTTTACGGAACAAATCCGTTTGAGGAGGATACTGACGGAGACGGGCATTCTGACGCAAAGGAAGTTGATAAAGAATCAGACCCGCTTGACCCTGACTCAACCCCCAGCGGAGGCTTCGGGTTCATCCTAATAATATTAATCATCCTTATACTTGGCGTAGTGGGCTTTTTCGGCTACAGGTACTACAAGAAGACGCTAAACTCACTGCCCCCTCCAAAAAAGCAAGCCCAGCAGGCAGCTGCAAGGCCGCAGCCTAAGAAGCCTCAGCCGCCTCCCCAGCTCAGCGAGCTCCCCCTCGCATCCCACAAGGTTTTCGAGCAAAAAGAGGCTGACAAGAAGGCGGATATGGAGAAAGTTTTTGACGCATTTAACACGGAAAATACGGAAAAGCTCTTCGGCAGCAAGCCGCCTGCGCAGAAGCCAAAGCCCACAGACAACCTCTTTGACAAGTTCGCTGAAATCCCCCTGAAGAGCGGGGACGAGGTATTTGAGGAGCTCAAGCGAAACATTGAAGAGGAGGAAAAGCTGCGGAATAAGAGGAAATAACAGTAAAATTTAAATATAGCAAATCTAAAGGAACAAGCAATACTAATAAGAGGTGTTAAAATGCTCAAGAAGGGACAAGGATTGTCAATAAGCACTATAATCATAGCAATTCTGGTGCTTGTTGTGCTGGTTGTGTTGGTGCTTATATTTACAGGGTACTTTAGCGGCTTCTCCACCAATGTTGGAAGCTGCGCTACTCAGGGCGGAACATGCGTGGCAAATACTGCTGCCTGTGATGCCATCGACGGCAGAATTGTCGGCGGGCAGAACCAGTATGATGACTGCGCCAATGACCCTTCTCTGGTCCCTTACTGCTGCGTAAGCGTTTAATTTTTTTTCTCTTTCTTTTTTTTATCGAAAACTAATTAAACTTCGCTCTCCAGTGAGGCTGCTATGAAGGGAAAACTTGCAGCCATATCAACGATGATTGTGGTAATTGCCCTAGTTTTCCTTATAGTGGTTGCCATAATATTCCTTCTTTCTGCAGGGAGCTTTTCCGCAGAGGTAAACAGCTGTAAGGGTCAGGGCGGGAGCTGCATTCCTGAGGAGGCTTGCGAGGGAAAGCCGATAGCTGCTCCCTGCGACAGCGGCATCTGCTGCCTTAACCCAATTACCGCAAATAATTAAAGCAGGGCTGCCTTTTCTTACCTTATGAAGAAGCACAGCAAGAAGCCGCAGAGCTTCAGCAGGATTGCCCTTGAGCGGATTGAAAAACTGTTCGCAGAGGCGGACAAGCAGTTCAAGAAGGACAAAAAGCTTTCTAAACGCTATGTTCTGCTTGCAAGGAAAATCTCTATGAAATACAAGGTCAGGATACCCTCCCGCCTTAAAAAGCGCTTCTGCAGGCACTGCCTTTCCTTTTTAGTGCCCGGCGTTAATGCAAGGGTCAGGGTTTACGGCAACAGGGTAATATACTGCTGTTCTGAGTGCAAGGGCTATATGAGATTCCCTTATGTAAGGGAAAAGAAAGCCAGAAAAAAGACTTCTTGAACATATATTTCGCAATACAACAATCCTTTTAAATAGTTATAACTACCACTCAGTAACAACAAGGTGGTTTGATTGCTGGAGGAATTCGAGAAACAGGAAGAGGATGAGGAAACCCTTAAGGAGTTACGGGAGTCCAAGAAGCAGAAGTCTTTCTCTTCTGTAATCAACAAGCGAAGGCTTAACAAGTTTGATCTTGATGATTTAATGGGATAGTTTTTTAAATTAAGCCAAGACACTTTATTCTATGTCTTACAATCTTGAAATAGGGCGCGCAGTTTCAAAAATTAAAGAGAAGCGTGCCAAACGCGTTTGCATCCAGCTCCCTGACGGGCTAAAGCCTAAAGCAAAAGAAATACAGGAAGCCATAGAAAAGAAGACATCTGCGCAGGTCTTCATCTGGGCAGGCTCGTGCTTTGGCGCGTGCGACATTCCTGCCGAGCTGAAAAACCTCGAAATAGACCTTCTTATCCAGTGGGGCCATACTGCGTGGAGATAAAATGTTCTGGGTTGTGTTTGCATTGGCAGGGACTTTTCTGTGGGCCTGCGCCAATGTCTTTGACAAGGTTCTGAGGGAAAAATACCTTAAGGACTCGATTGCCCTTACAGCGCTTTTTGCAATACCCTATTTCCCTATCGTTTTAATCCTCTTTGCCTTTATTGGAGTTCCTCACCTTCCTTTTTGGCACGGGCTTGCAGCTTTTGCTTGCGGCTTCATCTTCCCCGTAGCAGCGATATCCTATTTCAAGGCGCTTTCTCTTGAGGAAGCCTCAAGGGTAGTGCCGCTTTTCAACCTCTCTCCTGTCTTTGTTCTTTTTATGGCGGTAATTTTTCTTGGCGAAGTGCTCACACCTGTTCGTTACTTGGCTTTTTTCCTCATTCTGGTTGGCGGCCTTCTGATATCTGCAAGGCGGCTTGGAAGAATCTTTCATTTGAGCAGGGCAGCTGGTTTTATGCTTCTGGGCGCTTTTGTGATAGCGGTAATGGACGTACTGCTGAAATTTTCCCTTGGCGCAGGGGACTTCTGGCACGTCATGGTTCTTTACTCATTTGGCACAATGCTCGGAGAGCTTTCCCTTTTCATTCTTCCCAAGGTCAGAAAGAGCGTATCCCTAAAGGTATTCTCCGGAAAGAGAATTGCCCTTATCCTAATTCCCATTAGCCTTTTCTTTGGCTTTACAGGAGACCTTCTCTACAACCGCGCGCTTTTTTTTGGGCCAGTCACAATAGTAAGCTCTATGATAAGCTTCCAGAGCCTTTTCCTTCTCGTTATTGCGACTTTCCTCTCTGTCAAGTTCCCGCTTTTCCTTAAGGAGGCAATTGACCGCAAGACTCTAAGCATAAAGCTTGCCGCAATAATCCTTATGGCTGCAGGGCTTTTCCTTCTTTCACTCTGACGAAAAGTTCTTAAACTGGAATTTTGTAATTTGCAGCATGGAGTGGCTTTTGCTTGCCCTGTTGTGGCCCTTGATGGGTGCTGTCGTAAACATTTTTGAGAAAGTTATAAGGACAAACTACCTTAAGGACTCCCTAGTAATTTCAATGATGTGGGGGCTTTCGGTTTTCATTATCCTTCTCCTGCATCCTTTTATTAACGTAGTCTCGCTGCCTTTCATGAGCGCTTTGGCCGCTATAGGCGTTGGCGCTCTTTCCCTTTTCGCGTTCATACCCTACTATTATGCTCTTTCATTTGAGGAAATATCAAGAGTCGTCCCTATGTGGCAGGTCTCCTCGGTCTTTGTGGTATTTGGAGCGGCTTTGCTGCTAGGCGAGACCCTGACCGGTCCCCAATACGTTGCCCTTGCCCTTATTTTCACAGGGACTTTCCTTCTGGCTCTTAAGAGAACCAATACTTTCTTCAGGATTACCCCTGCTGTATCTTTTGTAATGTTTGGCGGCTTCATCTACGCAATCGTCCACATTCTTCTTAAGTTCACAATAGCCGCAAATAACCCCTTAGCCTTCACCTTCTGGATATATGTGGGGCATCTTCTCGCCGCAGTTTTGCTTTACATGAAAAGGAGGGTGAGACGCAGGGTTTACCTCGCTTTCAGGCGGATTACGCTTAAAGGCGCTGTTGTAGTGATGCTTGCCCTCACCTTAGGCCCTGTTGTAACCATTACTCTTACTCTGGCTATGCAGGGAGGCACCGCTTCTGTCGTCAATGTCATAGGAAACACCAAGTCCTTCTTCGTGCTTCTTTACTCAACCCTTCTTTCGCTCTGGTTCCCGCACGTCCTTAAGGAGAACATAAAGCCTTATGTCCTTTACAAGAAAATCTCCGCAATCGCGCTGATACTGGCAGGGGTAGCCATACTGCAGTTCATATAAACGCAAAGATTTTTATAATCCCCGCCCACACAGCAGTTATGAAAGTTATCTTCGGCGCAGACCATGGTGGCTATAAGCTGAAGGAAGTTCTGAAAGTATACGTAAAAGAGCTTGGCTACGAAGCTTTAGACCTCGGTACAGACTCTGAGGATTCAGTTGACTATCCTGACTATGCGGCTTCTGTCTCAAGGAAAGTCGCTGCAGGGGATGGCTTCGGAATCCTTGTCTGCCGCTCTGCAGCAGGCATGGTAATGGCTGCCAACAAGATAAGGGGCATCAGGGCAGTTGCTGCCTTTGACGTCAAGTCAGCCAAGCATTCGAAGGAGCACAACGATGCAAATGTCCTTGCATTGTCAGGGGACTGGCTAACGGATGAGCAGGCAAAGGCGATAGTAAAAGCCTGGCTCGAAACGCCCTTCAGCAATGAGCCGCGCCATGCCAAAAGGATAAGGAAGATAATGGCTCTGGAAAGTTAAAATGGAGTTCGCCCTTTACGCTTTAACTGCCCTGATTTCCTTTCTCGGAGTCTTTGTTGGCGGGATACTGGCATTTATCTCACCTGAGGAGATGCCGACCGGAAAAAAATATTTTCCTGTTTTGCAGGCAGCTTGCGTTCTTGCTTTTGCAGCATTTTTTTCGCATTTCTTAGGTCTGCCCGGCGCTCTCAGGTTTGCCATATACCTGGGCGTTCTAGCATACGCCTTCTTCAAGCAAAACACCGTGATTGTTTACTATCTTCTTGGGATTTTACTCTCATTCGTTTCCTCAGACAATAATGCGTTGCTTACGCTTTCAATGATTGCCTTCATTTACGGCGTGGCTTCAGGGAGCCTTTACGCGGCAGCCTCCAAGCTGCCTAAAATCAGGGCAATCTCAAAGCTACTCTTTATCCACAGCCCGTTCCTTTTCTTGTCCATCTTTACCGAGTTTTTCAGAAACGTTTTTTAATGCGCCGCATTTTCTCAGCTTATGCTTTATACAATACTGGACTGCTATACTGACGAGCCCTCCGGCCTAGGCGTCCCGCCTTATCTCGGGACTTATCCGAGGTATTTGGCAGGAGCTGTATCCTCTGAAAAGGGCGATTATTGTTACCTTACTGTTGATGACCTCCGCCTCTGGAAAAAATACGGCTCTGTGCAGAAAAAAACAAAGGAGTCTGAAAAAACCAATATCCGCGTGCATAACCTGACAAAAAACTATCCTGACGTCAGCAGGATACTTAAGAAGACAGACGTCCTTATTGTTGTTATCGGCGTGCAGACCCCCGGCAAATACTTAAGCGCCGTCCCCGGAACGCTTTCTGAAGTTGTCCCTATGATTAAAGAGCTTCCCTGCCGCAAAGTCCTTACAGGCCCGGCTGCCATGGGCGGAACTCAGCTTTACGGAGGAAAGCATTTTGAGCAGGTTTCTGAGCAAGTTTTTGACGAGATTGATTTCAACTATAAAGGCATAAACGAATTCCCAAAAATCAAGAGGCTCGCGGTTGCCGGAGCCTCCATCCTCAATCATATCCCTTACGAAATAATTGCGGAAATAGAAACCATGAAAGGCTGCATTCGCGGCAAGGGCTGCAGCTTCTGCACAGAGCCCCTGAAGAACAGGTTCTCCTCAAGAGAGCAGGGGGACATCATTGACGAAATGAAGGCACTTTACTCTTCAGGCGTGAGGCACTTCAGGCTTGGAAAGCAGACTTGCTTCTACACTTACAAGAACTACAATCCTGCCGAGGTAAAAAAGCTTCTCGCTGCCATAAGAAAGAGCCTGCCTCAAATAAAAACCCTGCACATTGACAATGTCAACCCTGCTTATGTTGTCGGAAAGCACGGCCGAGAAATAACAAAGCTTATTGTTGAGCACTGCACTCCCGGCAATGTTGCCGCTTTCGGGGCAGAGACGTTTGATGAAGAAGTTGTCAAGAAGAACAACTTAAACACGACGCCTGAGCAGACTTTCGATGCTGTTAGGATAATAAATGAAATTGGAGGCATGAGAGGCTCTAACGGCATGCCCTGCTTCCTTCCGGGAATAAACCTCATATTCGGGCTTAACGGAGAGTCAAAGGAAACATTCAGCAAGAACTATTACTGGCTTAAGAAAATCCTTGACAGCAACCTTCTCCTGAGAAGGATAAACATAAGGCAGCTTGCCGTTTTTCCCGGCACAGAGATAGCCGCTTCTGTTGGCAACAAGTTTGTCAAGAAGAACAGGAAGCATTACTGGGGCTGGCGAAAAAAGATAAGGGAGGAGATAGACCTTCCCATGCTCAAAAAGCTTGTCCCTTCAGGAACAGTCCTCAAGGAGGTCAGGGCAGAGATATACGACGGCAAAACCACTTTTGCAAGGCAGTTCGGCACATACCCCCTAATAGTCGGCATAACGGGGAGGGTTCCGCTTGAAAAATACTTCTCGGTTAAAGTAACAGGCCATCTGCTGAGAAGCATAACGGGGGTAGTTAGCTGAAAAGCCTTGAGAAAAATACATCTATCTTCTGCCAGAAGCTCAGTTTTTCAAGTATTATTCCGGCGCTCGCCTGTTCTTTGTATTCAACTCCTTTGCTGTCAGAATAAGTTGCTTCTATGGTGATTGAGTTGCTGCCCTCCCTAAGGTCCTTTCCTTTCATCTTTAAGACATAGTTCTGCGCGTTTTCCAGGCTTTCCACATCCCAGGCTTTCTCGTAATCTTCCACCTTAACGATAACCCCTAAATTTTCAGGGTCTGAGGCAGAGGTCTTTCTTAAGAGGAAGGAAATGTTAAACCTTTCGCCGTATTTTACTTTCTCGGGGATTTCCATCTCGCTTATTTCAACTTCTGGAGCGTCAAGCACTGTAAAATCCGCAAACCCGTGGCTCTCTTTTCCGTCGAACTTCGCCGTTACCCTTATTCTCTGCCTTCCTGTGCTCGCAGGCTCCTGAAGAAGGCTTACCTTTTCAGCCCTGCCTATGCTCAGGTCAGTAGTCGCACAGCTGTCTGCGCAGACGCTCACGCCTTTTATGTAAGTGTTTCCAGTATTGGTCAGGGTGCAGATTATGCTTATTTTCTCGTACTCATAAATATCCTCTGCAGAGCACTTGACGTCCACCAGAGTCCTGTAGTCCTTCTCTTCTTCAACCTCAAGGTTTTCCAAGGTTTGGAGGGGCACATTAATGCCATAGGATGCTGCCTTGAAGCTCGTATTGTGCATGTTGTCTCCGGAGTATACAGTTACCGGGAAGGTGTACTTGTACCCTTTGTCAAGCCCCGGGGAAACCCTTAGCAGGAAATGAACTTTCTTTTTTTCATTTGGCGCGAGCATGACATTCTTCTTCCTTTCCCCTATAACCTCAAGGTTTTCTGTTTTTGATACTGAGATGTCGTAAGAAACATAGTAGTCATTTATGTTCTCTATCTCTGCTTCAACAGCATTGTAGGAGCCGAAGCCTACTTCCTGCTCAAAAGGCTTTGCCGTTATGCGGATTTCCTTGGCAGGCGTGCCTACTGCCTTCTTTACTCTTACTTCAGCATTCAGGTCCCCGCTTACAACCCTGAGATTCTTGCCCTTCCATTCATACTTCGTCACAGTATCCGAAGGGTCTGGCGTTTCAAGCAGCTTTATGTGGCCTGCGTCAATATAGCCATATTCCCCATAAGTAACATCAAAGGGCACCCATCCGTATCCTGGGAAATAAACTTCTGCCCAGCCGTGAAAGCCCCATTCCTCCTCGAAAAGAGGGGAGTTGGTGTAGGTTAATCCTGAAACAAACCTTGCAGGGATACCGACTGCCCTGTTCATTGCTATGAAAAGCGCAGAGAGCTCATCACACACGCCCTGCCTGTTTTTCAGAACCCAGCTTGCAGACTGCGTTATGTCTTCTGTAAGCGTTCCCAGGTTGTAGTCTATGTTCGCGTTTGTCCAGACTGCAAGGTTGTTAACGACCTCATAAAGGTCCTCCTCCCCTGCTGCAAGCTCTGAGGCTTTCTCTATTATTTCAGGGTGGTTTGAGTCAATGTACTTTGTCGGCTTTGTGTATTCCTCCTGCTCGGAAACCAGTATGGGGAAAGGAACTTTCCCTTTTATTTCCGGCCTGTATCGTCTTACAAGCACCTCAGTGTCAACCCTGATCTCATGCGTTCCTTCATCAGGGCTTTCCCACGTAAGGATAATGGAATTGCCTTCTTCAACGCCGTCCGGAACCATTGAGATTATTGCAGCATCCTGGTTAGGGTAATTCTTCGGCACTATTGTGAGGTTTGTCCTCAGGTAAGAGATTGCATAATCGCTCCTTTCTGCATAAATTGCAGCCTCTGAGTGCATGCTTACTTCAGCAAGCACAGACTCGCTTCTTAGCACTAAGTCCTGCTCTTCATCTATTGCCGCAGCAAAAGGTAATGCAAAAAGTATCAGCGCAGCTAAAATTAATTTCATTGTTTTATTAACAGCTGCATCGCTTTTTAATTGTTTCCATGCCACATCCGATCAAACTCATTGGCATACTTCACAGCAATTCTGCTGTCCCTTATCACAATCAGGTTGTCGTCATTCACCGAGTCAGCGCTTTTTGTCGGGTTGAAGCTGCCCGTTATTACAGTCTTTTTGTCTATTACGAAGAACTTGTGGTGCATCAGCGCAGAGTTGCTGTCGTGCTTTACATTAACGCCCTGCTCCAGAAGCCTTTGGTACTGCGAATACCTGCTGTTTATGTTGTTCTTCTCAATTATGCCCCTCACTTCCACGCCATTATGATGGCTCAGTATAAGCTCAGTGGCTATCAGGGGGTGCGTCAGGGTGTAGGACGCAAAAACCACCTCCTCCTCTGCCCCCGAAAGCTCTTCTGCTATTATCTCAGCGCACCCCTCCTCATGGCAGAAATAAGCCTTTTCTTCGGGGCAGCTTATGATGCTGTAGCAGAGCGCCAGCGCAAGAACAGCCACTATGGCGAGCTTCATAAAAAAGCCTTCTCCGGCAGGAATTTAACCTTTTTCCTTTAAAAAGCTCAGATTTTGCGGCTTCTTGGAAAAGCCTCCAAGCCATCCGGAAATTAGTTGTTACTACTCTTGTATACTCAAAAACACAAATATTTAAATAGGAGTTAATACTACTCTACAGTAAACACAAGTTAACGATCACCTCTTTTTCCCCAGGGGAACTCTTCGGAGTTCCCCCAGGGTTTAGCGCTTTTTTCTCCTTATTATTATCCTTCTCTTCCTGTAAATGCGCCTTGAGAGGCTCATCGCTATTGCAAACCCTGTTAAGAGCCCTGCAAGCAGGAAAAGAAGGGGTATTAACGGCTTCTTTATCTCATCCGGCAAAGAAGACTCATGCCTGTCAAAATATATGTCTATGTTGCTTAGCTCCAAAGCGTATTCTGAATACAAAAGGGAAGAGTATGCATCGCTTTCTTTCAGTGAGTTTGCATACTCGTAATAGCTGTATCCAACTATCGGGAAAAAGCCTTTTTCTGTCTGCTCTATTATGTTTTCTTTTGTCGCGTCAAGCTTGGCCTGAAGCAGGTCCTCTACCCTTTCTTCATCAACCCCCAGTACGCTAAGCAAGGTATTTGCCTCTGCCTTTGCCTTGCTTGCCTTGAAGATGCAAAGCTCATACTCCCTGTTCTCAAGCTTTTCGTAAGCCATATCTAGGTCTGCTCTTGTTCCTGCCAATGCCTGCGGGAAAAACAGGTTTACGTATTCATACCTCTCTTCAGCCTCCCCGAGCTTGCTCAGGCAGGAAGCTTCCAAGTCCTCTTCCATAAGGCTGAGCTCTATGCTTCCCTTGCCGATAAACTTGCTCCAGGACTCTGCGCTGTAAAGCCTCTCCACGCCATATGTCAGCTGGTAAACAGCATCCTCAACCAAGCCTTCAGAAAGAAGCAGGCTGCTGCTTTCAAGGTGAGCGCGAGCCTCATCAAGCCTTTCCCTTACAAGGCTGTAGCTCTGGAGGTCTGTAAGCGTAACGTAGTCGGGAATGCTCTCCTCAAACTTATCTGTCTCATTTCCCGCATGCGCAATCATATCGTTAATCTCATTTTCAGTGTAGTTTTCTGAAAGCAATATAGCATACCTTGTGTTTATGTTTGCCCCGAAGCACCTGCTTGCCATTGTGTAATAATTTCCCTCCCCGCCCGCTTCCTCTGCCTGCCTTGTGAGGTTTTCCGCTGACCTGATTATTTCTTCATAGCCCTCTGTTTCTTTTGCCTCTGAAGCAAGCTCTTTGTTCCTTTCACAGAGCATTTCAGCAAGCTCCCTCATCACTTCTGAATAAGTCTCGTCAACCGAAACATCCCCCCTTTTCCTCTCATAGAGCCTTCCTGTGAAGTAAAACATCGCTTCTCTCAGGTCCTGCACTTCAACAACCTTTATGCCGAGTTCTTCACCGTACTCAAAAACATCTACTGTTTTGTTTCCCATCTCGACAAAGCGCTCTCCTTCAGGTATTAGAACCATTTCTATTCCAATGTCTGAGGCAGCCTCTATCTTCTGGACTATCCCGCCTACAGGCCCTACAAGCTCGCCTGAGTTTATCGTTCCGGTAAGCGCGACGCTCTGGTCCATTGGTAGGTCTTCAAGAAGCGCAAGCGTCAGTACAGAAGCGGCAGCGCCTGCACTCGGGCCGCCGACTATTGTCGACTTTGCCCTTATAGTGTAGAAGAAATCGTAATCATTGCAGTTTCCCTCAAACCTGCTGCAAACAATCTCCTTAGCAAACCTCGTGGAAATCTGCGTGTCTATCTTTGTAAGGGGAAAGGACTCTATGAAAACCCTTCCGGTGCCCGGCGTGATTATTAGCGAGAGCTCTGCAGGGCTCCCCTCGTAAGAGCCGTCCACCTCTCTCACGGCAAGGAGCGCCATCTTGCCTTCCTTTGCTTCCTGCGCCCCCGCCTGCACCGCAGCAAGCATCACCGCTATAAGCACTATTATCAGCTTATTCATGCATACTGGGCAATAAGGTTTTTTATATAAAGCTACTGACAAGTTTTTTAAACTTCCAGCCCTACCTGCCAATTATGGCGTTTTCAAAGAGGTTTCCAAGGACAGTAAAAGGCTCTCCCTATCCCAGCTGGGAGGAGATAGCCCTTACAGATTCAGAAGAGCGCGAGATAGAGGAGCAGTCAAGGCAGGAGAATATTAAGCTCTTCCAGGAGTGCATCGAAGACGCCAAAAAAATAGCCTCTTCAAAGAGCCTTAAGGACTACCAGACAGACCTAATCCACATCGCCATATCCCTATTCGAGAAACGGGCTTCTCATTCAGTCTACCAAAAGGAAAGGCGCTGTAAGGATAAGTTTGAAGAGAAATCGCCTTAGCCGTTCTTTAGTATCCCCTCTGTTTTTGCGGCATAAAAAGCCAGCATAGGCTCCTCATGCCTCCCGAATCCATATTCACTAGCATACCCTTTTCTTAGCGCTCCGCGGCTTACAAGCTTATCAGCAGCACCTTGCAAAACTTCAGGCAGAGGGCCTTTGAGCTCTGGCGAAACATTAAGCCCTTTAGCATTTGCGTAATCCAAAATTTCTTCCGCAGGCCTGATCGCATCATCAATGCCAAAGCTGTCAAGCGCATTGTCTTTCACAACCCGTGCAAGCAAGTAAGTAGGGGTAACATTAACAAGCCCCCTTATCCTTCTTGTGATGTCATCCTGGGCGTTTCGCTTATTGAGCCCTGCGTATTCAGTCGGCTGTACAGGCTTTCCGAAAGTTAGGTAAACTTTTCCGTAAGCAGCGCCCTTGTCATCTCGCTTAAGGGCGAACATTGTTTCGAATGATGCAGCCCGCTTTGAAGGTTGGTGCGAGGCAAGTTCGCTGTCGTCAGGTATTACGTCGTGAGACTCTGCCACGGGTATTATGTACCTTGACTTGTCAACTATAGCTCTTGTTATTATTGAGTTAAGCGCTTCTTCTTTGTCTCCTTTATCGCGCCCCCTGCCCATGTAAAGGGTTATGTTAGCGCCCTGGGAAAGTAAAGTCCCTACATACTCCTTCAAAAGAGTTAAGTAAAGCAGGGAGTCTTTTTTCATTGAAAAATCCCGCCTGATGAGGATTGCCCCTGCTCCTGTGACCATTGCCTTAAGCTTGTCAGAGTTCGCCTTAGCCTTAACGTCAAGTACGTTGCTGCCTGCTATGAAGTACATGTTGCTGTCCAGACCGAGCTTTCCGTATACATCCTTTGAAATCGGGACACCTGTATATGAAGGGTGGTTCTGGAGTATCACAACTCCTCCTCCGTGCAGGAGGTCAAGCACAGTCTCCCCGTTAACTTTCTCCTCAAGCCCGTCAACCTTTACATCAGAAAATGAGCCTTCCACAAAAGCCTCTGAAATTTCTCTTCCCCTTGAAACCATCTCAGGGTCAAGCGTCGCTTCCATGCTGCGGAAATACTTTCTTGCTTTGTCATTAAGCCTCATTATTTTTGCGTCGCGGTCAACATTTCTCGACACCATACCAAGGTACCTCTTTAGTCCCCTTGCCGCATAAGCAATGTTACTTACCTTGCCAAAGAAGATAGGGCCCTGCTTCTGCCGCTCCTCTTTTAAGTTATCCTTGCCGACTAAGAAGCTTCTGACTTGGTAGGGTGCGCGCGCGCTTATCTTTCTGAAATGCTCTACTGACTTGCTAATGAGTTCTTCTAGTCTGTAATAAGCAATTCGTGGATGTTCCCTTTCCTTCTTCGGGAAAATTTTCTCTGCTACGTGGTATTTTGCATGGATAAGATGTTCGCGAATGTATTCGAGAATCGGGTTTTTCCCGACCCAGTCAGATTTAGCAAGCCGCTCAATCGCGTCTTTAACTTCCGGGCTGTCAAGGACTATGTTCTCAAGGCTTGCGGGCTTTCGCTTCCGCGTTCTAAGAATGTCCATATAACAAAAGGCAAAATAAGTCTATTAATAAATTTTATTTTTTGCTCTTGCTCGCCAGCTCCCTCGGGAATGTTGGGGTTATCGAAAGAACAGAGGCTATGAACATAAGCGCGAATACGAACGCAAATGAAAATCCCCACGAGAGGTCAAGCCTTCCTGAAGCTGTGTAGACAGCGGATATAAGAAAGCCCATTATGGACATCAGCATGAAAGTTCCCGGCAAAGGCGCTATTCTGTAAACCATATAATCACCTCTTTAGTCAATCCGCCAATTACTTTTTATAAATCTTTCCAAGAAGCATACCTAGCAGGGCTTCCCTAACAAACAGGCCGTTGTGAGCCTGCTGGAAGTATATGCTCTGGGCATATTTGTCAAGCTCAGGGTCTATCTCATCAACCCTCGGCAGGGGGTGCAGTATCTTAAGGTCTTTCTTGGCGTGGTTCAGGAAGTCTGCCTTCAGCTTGTAAATCCCCTTGACTTTTGCATAGTCCTCAGGGTTCATAAAGCGCTCCTTCTGTATTCTCGTGACATAGAGAACGTCAAGCTGCTTGCTCACCTTGAGCAGGTCCTCATCTTCCTCGTACTCAACATTTTTTGCTCTGAGCTCTTTTAGGTGCTCCTCAGGCATAGAGAGGGTTTTCGGCGATATGAAGTAGAACTTGGGGTTAAAGTACGAAAGTGCAGAAGCCAGCGAGTGCACGGTCCTCCCGTACTTGAGGTCCCCCAAAAAGCCGACCTTAAGCCCGTCAATTTTGCCAAAGGTCTTCTTTATCGTGTAGAGGTCCGTGAATGTCTGTGTTGGGTGCTCGTGCGCACCATCCCCGCAGTTTATTACCGGCTTTGCGGTTGCGTCAGCAGCAACTTTCGCGCTTCCGACCTCAGGGTGCCTTACTGCTATTATGTCGCAGTAGCCGTCGACCATCTTTATGGTATCATATAGAGTCTCCCCTTTTGCCATGGATGATGTAGACTTCGGGTTTGAAAGCGCTATAAACTGCCCCCCAAGCCTAAGCATCGCAGCCTGAAAGCTGAACCTGGTCCTCGTAGAAGGCTCAAAGAAGAGTGTTGCTAATATGTACCCCTTAAGCGCCTCCCTATACTTTTGGTTGTTTTTCTCAACCTCTGCCGCAGTGTCAAGTACCTCTAAAATATCCTGTTTAGAGAAGTCATTTATAGAAATAACATCGCGGTTTTTGAATCCCATCAAAAATTAGTGTAAGCTTAGGGTCTTATTTAAGGTTTTTCTTTACATTCCTGTAAGCTTTCCTGAACGGCATACCCGTCTCAACAAGCCTGTACGCCTTCTCTGTGGCAAAAAGCTCAGGAGTCATCGCGTCCCTGCAGCGCTTCTCGTTTACTTCAATACAGTCAGCGACTATTGCCATAACCCTGATGCACTCCTCAGCAGTTTCAAGCCCTTTTATGAGCGGCTCTTTTGTCAGGCGGAAGTTCGCGCTGTAGCCTGAAGGAAGATTCGTTATAAGCGCAGCTATCTGGCTGCCGTAGCTGCTGAAAATCGCAGCTTTTGCCCGCATTATCTCGAGCACGTCAGGGTTTTTCTTCTGCGGCATCATGCTGCTTCCGTGGCATATCTCTTCAGGCAGGCTTATGTAGCCAAATTCTTCTGTTGAGAAAACAAGCATGTCCGTTGCCATCTTACTGATGTCAATCATTACCTGCTCAAGCGAGTGCAGCATGAGCAGCTCGAACTTTCCCCTGCTGTTCTGAACGTAGATTGGATTTTGCTGTGTTTTTTCGAAGCCAAGCAGCCTTCTGGTCAGTTCCCTGTCAACCTTCATCGGAACTCCGTAGCCGGCACCCGTTCCGAGAGGGTTCTGGTTAATCATCTTCTTTGCTGACTTTATCATAACTATGTCGTCCTGCAGCGCCTCTTTGAGCGAGTCCAGCCACATTGAAACAGCAGAAGGCATTGCCTTTCTCATGTGCGTATAGCCGGGCATCGGAATGCCATTGTACTTCCTAGATGTTTTATCCAGCACTTCTATCAGGCGCTTGGAGGAAGAAATTATTTTCTCAAGTCCTTCCCTTACGTAGAGCCTTTCAGCTGCAAGCGCTTGGTCGTTTCTGCTTCTTGCTGTGTGTATCTTCCTGCCTGCGTCACCCGTTTTTTCTATCAGATAGTTCTCAATTGCGGTATGAGAGTCCTCCTCTTCTGGCTTTATCAGGAATTCGCCATTTTCGTCCAGTTCTAGTATGCTTTCCAGCGCCTGCTGCAGCTTTTTGTTTTCTCCTGCCGTCAGGATGCCTGTCTTCTCCAGCATCTCAGCATGCGCCATGCTGGCAATCACATCGTACTTCAGCAGCTTCTGGTCAAGGGCAGTCTCTCCGCTGAGCACAAATCTGTCGACTTCAGCGTTTACATCGCAGTCCGTCCAGAGCTTCATTTCAGCCTTGCCTCACGATTTTAGTCCCCCTTTCCTGCCCGCACAGCGCAGACGCTAAGCCGTATATATTGAGCACCCTTGCCATGCTCCCACCATTGTTCAGAAAATAATCAATGCTTGCCCTCTTCGGCAGCATCCCGCCTTCAAGCTCCATTGAATTAAGCTCAGCCAGAGTCATTTTTGGTATTACTGAGTCCTGCTTGCTCGGGTCTCTGAGTATGCCTGCTTCCTTTATGATCACTAAATAATTGGGTGATCTCAGCGTTGCAGCTACAAAGCCTGCTGCAATATCGGCGTTTATGTTGAAAAGTTCGCCTTTCCCGCTTCCGATACAGGATATGATAATCATTCTTCCTTCCTTCTCAAGCAGTTCCAGGCATTCTTGGTTTACTCCAGTTGGAACCCCAACACTTCCACCGTACTTTTCGCCCATGCTTTCGGCAGCGATTAGCTCGCTCCCTTTCATCCCAAAGCATTTTTTGCCGTAGCCTTTTATTGTTTGCACAAGCCGCGAATTCAGGTCGCGGTATGCCCTCTCGACAAACGGCATCATTTCAGGAGTAGTGAACCGATAGCCGTCAACAAATTTCGTCTCAAACCCTGCTTTTTCAAGCGCAGAACTCGCCTGTTCTTTTCCCCCGTGGAAAACCAGAAGCGTTTTTCCTGTGTTTTTCGCCAGCACAAGAGCAAGGCCGGTTTCGCTTATCCCGCGGCTTATGGCGCTGCCTCTCAGCTTTATCACAGCTGAATTTTTTAGCCTTTCCTCAAGTCCCTGAATCATATTTTAAGATATTAATCTGCGCTTAAAAGCATATTGACCTGATTCAGACAAAATTGGACTAAAATGTCCGAAAAGAAACATTTATAAATCGGCGGGCTTAGCCAGAGCATATGAACATAACAAAACTTGTAGAGGGCTACATCTCTTCCCATCCGAGCATCAAGGACAGCCTTATTAAGGGTCTTGTCAATTATTCTTCCCTCTCAAGGCTCATAATGAAGGAACTTAAGCTGGAAAGCAAAAGCTTTGACGCAGTCCTTATTGCCTGCAGGCGCCATCAAGAGAGGCTGAAGGCTGACGAGCTCCATGAAGAAAAAATCATTAGCATAATAAGAAAGAGCAAGCTTGAGATAAAAAACAAGATAGTAGTTGCCGTAGTTCAGAAAGACTATATTTACTCTTTGGTTAATGAGCTTGGAAAGTCGGCAAAGCGCGTTTCTGAGCCTTTCTACGCGATAGAAGGAAGTGATGTTATAACTATGGTTACTTCCGAAGCCCTTTTAGGGAAGGTTAAGGATAATTTTGGAACTCACATCTTAAGGCTCAGCAAAGACCTTGCGCTCGTTACGATAAGAAGCCCGAAAGAGCTGGAAAAAACTTCAGGGGTTTTTTCTGTGCTGGCCGGCACTCTCGCCGAGAGGGGCATCAATGTACTGGAAACAATGAGCTGCTGGACAGACACGCTTTTTGTAGTTGAAGATAAAGATGTCTCAGCTCTCATAGACGCCTTTAAGCTGTAAGAGCGATAACTTATTTCCCCATTGTTTCCCTTATCTCGCGGTACTGCTTGTACTTCTCAGGGCTCATGCTTAGCTTTTCCATCTCTGCAATGCACTTCTCGCAGTAAAGTGGGGAGTCAGGTCCTATCCCGATAAGGTCTGCCCCGCATATCTCGCATTTCTCGAAGTCCTTTTCGTTCATGCCCTTTCCTTTGTTAATCTATTATAAAAAGTTTGCTTTCAAAACGTTTTTAAATCCCTTAAGCAAAAAACACTTGATGGCAAAAAGGGTTAAGGTGAGGGGCATTGAGATAAGAGAGATAGAGCTTCTTGACCTTGAAAAAAACCTCAGCAGAGAAGCAGAGAAAAATCTCGATATCCTTATCAAAAAGGCAAAGGAAGTGCTTGAGCAAATACAGGACCTTTACCACGTAAGGAATTCACTTATAAACAACATATTAAAGCCAGAGAAAGACGTAGCGGGAGAGCTCAGAAAGTTCGCTGAAGAGCTGGCTGCCTTTGACAGCTTAGTTAAGAAGGACAGAGAGGAAATTGTGCGGCTTGCAGACATGTCCGCAAGGCTGATGGAATTTATTTCAGAGTCAGATAACCAGTTAAAGTATGAGCAGCTTGGGAAAAGCATGAACCCCTTCAGTATTTTTAGGATTAAACTCGCAAATAAGGTAAGAAGCTATGATAGGAATGAACGTAAACAGACAAAGGAAAAGCAGGAGTCCCTCGCGAAAATAGCCAGCGAGCTACAGGTTTGCGGGAATGACCTTGTTATCGCAATCCAGAGCCTTCAGAAGGCAGCTTACCTTTACAGCGAGACACAGAAATATTTCAGGCACTCATTCAGGAAAATTTCCCTTCTTTCTGAAAGGGAGCGGGAAGTCCTCTCACAATGCCTTGAAGTTACGGGGCAAAATGCCAAAGTCGCCAAGGCGCACCTCACAAGCTCAATTAAACTGCTCTCTGAAGCGAAAGCAAGTCTGGACGGCTTCAAGAAGTACCTTAAGATATGCAGGGAGGAAAGCGAAAAGAGGTTTGCCTACGAGAAAAAAGCTGAACAAGCTTACGGAAGGGCTTTTTAGGATAATTTTAAATAAAAGCCTTTACGCCTTTTTTTCTATGGTTGACTTGGCGATAGTTGGCTCAGTTGCCCTGGATTCTGTAAGGACGCCTTTCGGTGAGGTAAAGGATGCCTTAGGCGGAGCTGCGACTTACTCCAGCTATGCAGCATCTTTTTTCTGCAAGCCCGGAATTGTTGCCGTTGTTGGCGAGGACTTTCCCAAGAAGTACCTTGATACGCTTAAGAAGCGCGGCATTGACATATCAGGCGTTAAGATAGGGGGCAAGACATTCAAGTGGGAGGGGCTTTACGAGTATGATATGAACGAGGCTAAGACTCTGCGTACAGAGCTTGGCTCTTTCGCCTCTTTCCAGCCGGTGCTGCCTGAAAGCTACAAAGAGGCAGAGTATGTTTTTCTCGCAAACATTGACCCTGAGCTGCAGTTAGCGGTGCTTGAGCAGGTTAAAAATCCAAAACTTGTTGCCATGGACACCATGAACTTCTGGATTGAGAACAAGAAAGAAGAGCTGCTTAAGGTTCTTAAGAAAGTTGACATACTTCTCATCAACGATGCAGAGGCGAGGGAGCTTTTCAAGACCCCAAACCTGGTCAAGGCAGCTAACTCAGCCATAAAGCTGGGGCCGAAAGCTGTAATAATAAAAAAAGGAGAGCACGGCGCACTGCTTTTCATGGACGGCAAACACTTCTCAGCTCCTGGTTACCCTCTCGAGAGCCTTGTTGACCCTACCGGGGCAGGGGACAGCTTTGCAGGGGCTTTGATGGGCTACATAGCAAAGACCCGTGACCCTTCCGAGAAGAACATAAGGAGAGCGATAATTTACGGCAGCGTTGTAGCAAGCTTTGACGCAGAGGGCTTCAGCCTAGCGAGAATGACGAGCATAAACATGGGCGACATAGAAAAGCGCTATTCAGAGTTCCATGGAATATGTGAGTTTTAGCTGTGGTTCTATGCTACCTTTTCCGCTTAACTATGTCAACCGCAACCAAAATCCCGACAAGAACAATAACGCCCAATATGATCAAAAAATACATTTTAACCTGCCCGCTCCCGCTGCCTGTAACGTGAAAGCTCGCTTCAACCTCCTCGCTAAGGCTCTCGTAATCCGCTATTTTGACCCTTATGATGTGCATCCCTGATTCAGCGCTTTCCGGAATAACAATAAAGTCCATGAAGCTGGCTTGGGTTTCAATGGCCTTCAGTACCTTTGACTGGGCGATAATCTCCCCTTCCTTCAGAATCTCGTAGTCCAGCTTGAGGTCTTTTCTTGAAGGGTTTTCTGGGTATTTCACTTCTATCTCAAAGTAGAGCCTCTCGCCAGCAGTAACATCAGTATATTTCTCAGGGACGTGGACAGCAATGCTTAGCGCTGAAGCGGGAACTGCCAAGATAATGAAATTAATTAAGGCGAATCCAAGCAAAATTAATTGGGATTTTTTCATCTTCACGCTCTTATAAAAGGGCTTTATTAGGCTTTTGAATTTCCTCTTTTTAATTCTTTCTTCTCTGAGGTATTCACTAAAAAAGTAACTATGAAAAAGTAGTGCACCACGATTACTGCAACGAATAAGAGTATTATTACTATCTCATAGCCAGACTCAATAAATAACTTAAATACCGCTCTTAAAGTAAGGATGCTTGTCCCGATTATGACATCAGCAAAAAAAAGTTTTTTATTTATGAACTTCCAGACTCTTATAGAGTTCCATATGAAGATTACTTGGGCCAATATGACGATAGCGGCAGTAATTTTCATTATGGCTGGCGTTTTAACCAAGACGAACGTCTGATAACTGTCAGAAAAACTGGCAATTATAAGGAGGAGAAATCCGGCAGCGTAAGGGAGAAGCCCCTTTCTATTACTCTTTCTTCTAAGACATTCAATAACCAAGACACTCACGAGCATAAGTAAAACAATGGACTGAACCAGATAATTGCTTACTGCCAAGCCTTCAATTATTTCCATGATTCCCTCTCCTTAGTCTTATAAGCACAGCTAAAAATATGATTGCCCAGGCTAATTCCAATACAAACCACGCTTTTTGGTCAAAAACTCCGTAAAAGCTCAAAGCTGAACTAAAGCAGAGTAAAATTCCTGCAAAAAAGAAAGGAGAAAAATCAGCAGCCTTTCCGGAGCGGAGCATATGGTTAAGGGTAATCCAGAACAAAATAATTGCCGTAATCAGCATGGATGCTGCAAAAACCACATCTCCCGCCGAAATCATTTTAACTCCTCCTTGGATCCCAAAAATATCAAAATCAGTCCAGCAAACCCTATAACTGCTCCTGGGACCCAGTAAAACGCGGATATGTAGCCAAAAGTATTGATGTATTCTTCTAAAACAACCTGGACTAATTTGTCGAGGATGGCCAGTGAAGAGCCCAGAATAATAAACAGCCTAGCCGAAAGGCTTTTTAGTTTAAATCCGTAGAAGAAAAGAAGAATGAGCACGAATGTTGTTGAAAGGTCGGAGATCTCGTCGTAAACTGCCGGTTTCATCCATCCTTGGAAGAAGAGCGTAACTAAAAAGAAATATGCGATTAAGAAAGCAAGAGCTATGCCTGCTGAGTCAGAAAGCTTCAAGTTAGAAAAAATAGTCCCTTTCTGCCCTTCTCCAGCAAGATACCCTCTGATTCCCTTTCCTGCACATTTATTGTCAATATGCTTTCCTAAAAAAAAGCCGATTATTGTTAGAATTAGAATTGCCACAATGGAAAAATAAATGTGCTTGTCTGTCATATCTTCAACCGGAACGTCTACTGCCTCACTTTTATCCATCTCAGCAAGAAGGCACCACCCTATTCTAGGGATTTCCACATATGTGCCTATGTCTTCCCCCCCCGTATAGTCCAAGTAAAGAGTGGCTTTTTCTACCGCATGGCTGCTTTCCGGAGATTTTTCTTCAAAGCAATTTTTTGAGTTTTCATTATCAATTGACTGGACCATAATATCAAATTTTCCATCCCTAAGCGGGCTTATCAATATAAGATCCTTATTAATAAGATAGCTTTCACCAGTTTCTTTTAGTCCCTTGACGTCTTTAACTATTTCGAAAAGTTCATCCATCTCCTTAACCATGCAAGCATAGCCCAATAAATCTCCAGAATCACGAACAGGCACGATAACAGAGATTTTGGGGTAAAGTTCACCGTAGCCCTCTATAAACGGGCCGTAAAAGGAAAGCCCGCCAGTTTCCAGCGTTTTGAAATAGTTTCTTGAGAATCCCGATTCCCTGTTTTCTTCCCAGTTAAGGTTCGTTCCCAATATTGCAGGTTCCCCCTCTGCATAAACAACATCCCCTTCCCTTTTAATAAGCAATAATGAGCTGTACCCCTTTTCCTTAACTAAGTTATTCAAGTGATCCGACTTAGCTTTTATTACATTATATTCTTTATTATAAGCAGTTATTGCAACAGACAAACTTAGGCCATCGGCAGTTCTTACAGGTATTTTCGCAAAGCTGCCGTACTTATAGGCTACGCTTCCGTTCTCTTCGTCTATGCGATAAAATCCTTCAGAAGAGCCCTTTCTGGAATTTTCTTCAAAAAGATTTAGGAGTTCGGGGAAAGTTAAGGCAAAATCGTGGGAATCGTATCCTATCCTTCTTTCTTCTTTGTGGAACCCTGTGATAAGCGTGTCAGAGTCGAATAAAGCGGTATAGCCGTCATTCCCTATCGGCTGGACAGCAAGCTTCTTGAATTCTTCGCTCTCCTGAAGATCCTTCAAGGTCATTTTCGGGTGTGCTTTGATGTAATTTTCAATTTCTTTCGACGCAATCCGGGTTTTTTCGCCAATATTTCTTTTCATAACAGCTTCATCAAAAATTACCTCCTCTTTCAAAAGGCGTATAACTTCACCTGAATTTTTCAGTAGTTCAGCTTCTTCCTCCAGCCCGGACAGATAGCCTTCTAGGGCATCCGCTTTTGATTCTGCATCAGCAACCAGAATATCTGAGGTTTCCTTTATTAGAGTCCGCTCTAAATTAGCCAGACTGGCTAAATTGATAACGATGGATAATACTACTGCGATTAAAAAAAAGGCGATGGCGAAACTATGTTGCAGTTTCATTACCTTCCTCCCACGGGAACCTTTCATAAATCTTGGAGTTCACCAAAATAATGCTCGGTATGTCATCTCTTTTGAGTCCAAGGCTTTCGGCTCTCGCAAGATTAATTGCCTTTTCGCTTTTTTTTGTAGGTTTAAATTCAAAGCTGGACGGTTCTGCCCCGTCAATTAAGATAGCATAAGCAAGCCTCCCCCCTGCCTCGCCTTGCTCTTTTGCAGAAACTTCCGCGGATAATAGGGCCCCTTGGTCAACGATAAAGTCCCAGAAAGTAGTTTCAGGAATTTCACTGTTTTCAACAAGCCATTTTAAGACCTGACCTTCTGGAACATTGTTCCCATCTTTGTCCACAAACCCGACAATACTGAGGTGCATTATCGCATCTACGTTATCCTGATAAGTTAGAACCTTGCTTTTATACTCTTCAAGTTTGTGCAGTCGGTCCCATCCAACAAATTCTATTTCAGGAAATTCTTCTTTTTGCTCTTTTAAGTTTTTGATTACCGTGATCCACTGAGGCAGGTCATCCGAGATTACTGCTATTCTTTTTATCTCATCGGGATAAAGTGTTTTTAGTAGGTTAACAGTGTCGGCAAAATGTAATTCTTCTAAAACACCGGCAACGTTTTCTGCCGTATCATAACCATACTTTGCCGGGTCCTCATTTAACCCCGTGAAAACAATCGGCGTTTCTGTATTCACATACTTGGCAATAAATTCCTGTGCATGGTCGTCTTCTGCGTAAATTAGGTCAGGTTTGTATTCTTCAATCATTTCGATTGCTTTTTCTCCCTTGACCATCTTATTTTGCTCTGAAGTGTTCCTTAGTGTATCCATGTCCCACCTCTTTATTTCGATATCTATTCCACCTTTTTCAAATACTTCTTCAAATGCTTTAATGTTATCATCTGCCCAAGGGAATTCATGGTAACTGTTCAAATAAAATATCTTTATAGGAGCATCTCCTCTGAATTTGTAAGGGCTGTAAAAAGACCCAAAGTAAAAATTAATCATAAGCGCTATTGCTAAGATCCCGACTATCCAGTATATCAATCGCTTATTCATTTTTTCCCCTCCTCACCGTTATGGTTGCCGTTAAGCACAAGCAGGAATATTAGGCCCGCAATGGTCAGAATAATCAACCCGTAAACAAAAGAAGAAAAGACATACTTTTTCTTTAAAGCACTGTTGATTTTATTGATGCTTTCTTTTTCTGAAATGCTGACTAAAGCCCAGTAATATTCCTTTTCAGGCACTTGGCCAAAGACCTTTTTTGATCCCTCGTAAACTTCAAACGTCGTTGAAGTGGGATAGAAGTATTTTACCGTGAAAATTGAGTCCTCTGACTCGATTTGTTTTCCGTCAATGTTTGACAAAATCTCTTCTCCGACTTCAGGGTATTCCTTCTTGAAGTTATAGCCCTTATCATCAAACATAAATGCAAACTCCTTTTCCTTGTCCGGGTTTGTTAAGTAATTCCCGTTGTTATCGATCAGGAATACGGTCTCCCCTTCCCTCTGGGCTCTCTTAATGTCTTCCAAGAAGTAATCAGCATAAATGTGGGAAACAAGGACACCCTTTCTTTCGCTATCGCTGAAAACAGGTGTTGCGTATCTTATGACCGGCACATAAACAGGGTCGTCATCTGTGCCGCGGTTTTCTATTTTTCCGTTTTCCTCGTTTAAGTCCAGTCTTGAAACATAAACCTCGCCTGAAAGCAGTTTCATCGCTTCTTTGAAATATTCCTCATCTTCCTTGTTTTCCAGTTTATCTGTTGGGAAATTGTAATACTCGCTTCCGTTGAATCGAATCCGTATAAGCTCTTCCCCTTCTTTATTTATGTAGCTTAGGTAGTAATAAGCAGTATTTTGCTTCAGGAATTCCAAGAAGCTCGCTTTTAGCCTTTCCACTTCGCTGGAATTCTGTCCCTCCCCTGAAGGAATGTTTCTCGTGCAGTAAAGCCTGCTAAGGAACAAAATATCATTTCCGGCGCTTCTTGGGAATGAGTTCATTTGGACAAGAACTGAATTAATCCTCTGGTTAATTGTGTCCAGCAGTTCCGCCTCATTTCCTTTTATATTGTTTTTCAGGTGAGAATAGTCCTGGACTATTAAAAAAGCCAAAAGACTCGATAGCAATAAGAAAATCAGGCCTAGCATATACTGCCTTTTAGTAAAAGAGCTTGCTCGGCGTGAATGAGTTACGCCGGGCAAGCTCTCTTTTATGAATGTTATACTTTTCCCGCTTTTGGCTTGCATTAAACCAGTCCTTCTCTATCGCTTACTTTTAGTTCCCTTATACCTGATTACTTTATGGATAACTGAGTATTTCAGATTTTTCACTCAATTTTTATCCCGATAATAAAAATCGGGATAAATTTTTGATAAATTTATCCCACTTAATGGAAATATTTATAAAAAGAAAGGAAATGCACTATTTTATGGGTGTTGTACTGAGCACAAAACTCAAAGGCGAGGAGCAGGTAGTCTTTGAAGTGCTGATGCCCTATGAGGAGTCAGTCCAGCTTCAGGGGCATATGGAGGAAGTGCACATATTCTCAGAGAACGTTAAGGATTCAAAGACAAAAATCAGCGCTAGGGGCAAGAACGGCGCAACAAAATACTTCCTTGTGCCTCGGGAACTCAGGGACGGCATAAACCTCAGCAAGGAAGTGAACTGCCAGAAGATAGAGCTCAAGGACAAGGTGATTTTTATCTACAGCGTAGATAAGTTTTGAAAATGGAAAAAGCAAAGACGGGCATAATGGGTTTTGACAGGCTTGTTAGCGGAGGTTTCCCGACAGGCAGCACTAACCTGATCGGCGGCGCTCCGGGAACGGGAAAAACGATTTTTGCGCTAGAGTACATTTATAACGGCGCTGCCAAATTCGGCGAGAAAGGGCTTTACATAACGATTGAAGAAAGCATCGACAGGCTGAAGAAGCAGGCCGCGCAGTTTGGCTGGGATTTTGACTCTTTAGAGAAGAAAGGGACGGCCAAAATAATACACATCAGCACAGAGAGCATAAAGGAAAACGTGGCAGAAAACATAGTCAGCATTATAAAAAAAGGGGGCTATGTAAGAGTGGTTGTTGATTCGATTTCAGCCCTGGCAATCAACACTCCAAACAGCTTTGGCTCTTTAACAGACATCAATGAATTTTTCATAAAAAGATTCATGTACATTTTCATCAGGCGGCTCGCGAAAAGCGGGGCAACTTCCCTTTTAGTCTCACAGACTACAGACTCATCCCTTTCAAGCGACGGGGTTTCTGAGTTCATCTGCGACGGGGTCATAAACATAAAGTATGAGAGTCTAGGGGGAAATTACTCGCGATACCTAGCCATAAGGAAAATGAGAGAAGTGAATCACGACGAGGACATACACCCGATAGAGATCAAAGCTGGGATAGCGGTCCATAAGCTGTCGTGATGTAGGAAAATGGAACCGAGCTTATTTCACCGGATGGCGGCTAATAAGGAGCTGTTTACCCATCAGGAAGGAAAACTTAAGCTGCTTGGAATCTATGGCCGGCTGGTCACAGTTCTTTCAAGCATAGTCCTGGAACGGCTTTTTGAGGATAATTTTGGCAAGAAAAAGGCAGACGATCTGCTATACCTAGTGAGCGAAGCCCAAAGCTACAACGCCACAAAGTGGTTAGTGGAGAAAGTGGGCATCCCATTGAGGGGGAATGAGTTGAGGATTTTCAAAGAAATAGCTAGCCAGGGACAGGTCACTGGGTATGGCGTTACCGAGGTCATAAAATTTAACCTCAAAAAAAAGATGATTATTGTAAGCCTCAGAAACAATGTTTTTCCGCTCGAGTACAGGGCGTTGTTCGGGAAGCAGAAATCCGCGGTAGACCACTATGCAAGAGGGCTTATTGGCGGGGTTTGCAAGTACATTTTTGGCGAGGAGATAGTCACAATCAGCGAACAATGCCCCGCAACGGGCAAGAAAAAAGCCCTTTACAGGATTGTTCCCCTGGAGGGAGCGGTGGAAAAATACGGGGACCTGGCTAAAAAATTCATCCCAGACCCATCAATTAACAGGCAGGTACTTGACAAGGTAAGCGTCAGGAAACTGGTTGCCTGAGCCGCTCAACAGGGATTTCTAGTTCAGCACCAGAATAATTCTCAAGCGTTGCTAGAGTTGGCGTTGAAGGAAGATTTTTGTTCCCATAAGCCTGAAAATCAGGGCCAATTGCGTGCCATCCCAGAGGCTCCATGCTCCTGACAATCTCCGGGTTTGCCTCGCTTACAATAGCAGATATGCCATTTTCAGCAGCCCACTGCATCATTCCCTTGACCATTCGGCGGCCAACGCCTTTTCCCTGCTTTGCCTTTACTATATAGTAGCCGTTGAATGCGCCAACATCGCCGTACTGCTGGCATATTTGGGCGAGGAGACCTTTGTCGCTGAAAGGCATGTTATCGCCCGGGGGAACATAGTTCAGGAAGCCTACAACCCTCCCGGTCCCCTCCTCAACAGCAAAAGCCCCTATTGACCTCTCATCACAGGGATCCCTGTAGACCTCCCCCTCCTTTTCTGGGATTGCCCTGTGCCTGTCAAACAGCCAGTGGTACCTCAGCCGGAACCCCTTTTCCATCAGCTCAGGGTCGTCTGTTATCTTAATAGATACGTTACTTGGGCTCTCGCTCTTCTTGGCAACAAAGAAGAAATTGCTTCCATAAGCCTTTCCCTCGCTGAGAATCTCGTCAAAACCAATGAAGTCAAGCAGGATGTCATGCATCCTTTCCTGGCTGTACATGTTTGACCTGCCTGGGAAGCTGCGGTTTACCCGCCATACCGTGTCAATGAATGGCTCCTTTTCTTCGTAATTTCTCTGCTTCCTGAAGTCCTCCCTCATCATTTCCTCTGCCCCGTCAACATCCATTGCAAACGGGCTGGTCAAAACAAGAACGCCGCCATGAGAGAGAAGACGGAGTGCATTATCAAGGTAGCCCATAGGGTTTTCAAGGTTGAAGAGGACGTTAGAGGAGATTATGGCGTCAAAATGCCTTTCCTTATTAAAAGTGGTCCCGTCAGCGTAATAGAGGCGGAAATCCCTTCCAGGGTGATCCTGGGCAAGCCGGCTGTTGGCAATTCTGAGCATCTCAATGCTTGAGTCAACTCCCACAACCTCGCATGAAGTGTTTGCTTCTAGAATCCTGTCCAAATGCGCCCCTGTTCCGCAGCCGAGGTCAAGGACTTTATTGCGTCCATTGACTGACTCAACAACCTTTTCTGATAAATCCCTATAAAAGGAAGTCTGCTCAATCGCCTCCTTATATGCGCGGGCAATTTCCCTCCATTCAGGCTTTTCAGGTATCGCTTCAAAATCAACAACCCTTTCCTCAAGATCTATGTTTTCCGCTGTCATTTTAGTTCCTCCATGTTTGCTATAAGGCAATGTTTCTCATCCCAGGCGTCTATTCGCAGGACTTCGGGAACGGTAGTGATTTCTATCTGCCCGTACTCCTTAAACCGCGCGGGGTCCTTTTTCTGCTCAAGATAAATCAGGAGCTTAATGGTCTGGGTAGCGGTGACTGCCCCTGCCAATGCGACTGCTGGACTTACTGTTGAAGGGTAGTTTTCCTGCTCAAACTTCTCAAAATAAAGAGAGGGGAGGTATTCCAAATCCCCGCCCATGAGCTTCTTTGCGCCCATCCTGTGCCTTCTGACAAGGTCAGGGTCATCAGGAAAGCGGAGAAGTTCCTCTATTGTAGGCCCTGCAGGGTCGAAGCAGAGCACAACTGCACCGAAGCCTGAAGAGGGTGTTGAGATTACGTACTGGTTATTCGCCCTTGCAGTTTTGTGGATAATGAGCTTTGAATCAGGAGAGAAGTAGTCAACCATCTCAACAACAACATCAGCGCCGTCAAGAAACTCCACAACATTTTCCAGATCCACTCCTTCAGGAAAAACATCAACCCTCATATCAGGGTTTATGTCCTTCATATGCGAGTAGAGGACATCGGTCTTCTTTCTACCAATTGTAGAGACCAGAGCGCCGGTCTGCCTGTTCAGATTGCTTATTTCAAAAGAGTCATGGTCGGCAATCCTGAGATATCCTGCACCCATCCTTACCAGCTGCTCTGCTGTAGTGCCTCCTGTGCCTCCAACTCCTGCAATGGCAATGCACGAATCCCTGAGAAGCTGCTGGGCTTCCTGAGTCAGAGTGCCTATGTTTCTTGAAAAAGCTACCTCATAAGAGAAGTTATCCTGCACAAAACCACCTCTTTTTTGGATAAGAACGAAGGAAGCAGAGATATAAACCACACGCAGGAATTTTTACGTTTTTTCCGGGAAAAATGACAAAAAAAACTTTTATTGAGAAGTTTTTAGTGGATAAAAACCTGCCATAAGTTATCCTTCCGGTTTCAATAAATTTTTTACTTCAATCGCCAAAGGTTGGCTGTGAATGGGAAAGCTTATCGGGTACAGGCCCCTAAAAAGTGGGAAGATAAAGTGTTTTTTGAGCACAGACGTGAGCGAAAGCTCGCAACTGGAGGGAAACATGAGGGGGGTATACCTTTTCTGCCCCGGCACATGCAAAACCAAATCAGGCGTCATTGAGGTTGGCATAAACCATTCAACAAAGTATTTTGAGGTGCCAGAGGCGCTCATATTTAAGCCGCGCAGGAAGAAAATCTCCAAAAAAAAGCTTTTCGGCACCTGCCAGAAACTAGAAAAAAAGGATAAGGTATTCTTTATTTACATAGTGATGAAAAGAGCTTTGGGAGAATGAAAAAGCGGTTAGAAAAGCGCTTCTCAAAGTTCAGGGAGTTCTAGTTTAAAGCCCATAATTAGAATGTATCAAGGGAGTTCTTAGTCCCCTGATAGGTGCATCCTGCCCTGTTGTCTCCGGCGCTTTTATATCAGTTACGTATTCGATTTCCAAACCTTTAGTATCTCCAAACATTTTCCTTACTTGCTCATCCAGGCTGTCTGCAATCTCCTCCTCCCCTTCAAGGATTTTCAGTTTTGCATGGGCTGATTTTCCATTATGGCCTGAGGATAGGTCGTAGAAGAAGGCTAAATAATCTATATATCCAACCAGCTCTTTGCCCTGCATTAAAAGCAGGTAACGCTGGCTGCCATTTTGGTGGCTTGCCCTTACTCCGTTCCAGTTAACTGCCCTATTTGCCGCTGAATCCAGCTTTACCAGAAGCCTGAGAAATCCATTATTTGCCAAGGCAGCGTACATGCCGACTCTTTTTGGTAAAAAGCCTTTATATTTTTTTGTATAATTAATCGCAACCTTTATATTTCAGCCATAAATTCAAATTCTTATGGACGAAACAAAAAACTATTGCGTAAAGGACATGTCATTAGCAGGTCAGGGCGAGCTTAACATCGAGTGGGCAGAGCGCCAGATGGGTGCGCTTATGAAGGTGAAACAGCGCTTTGAGAAGGAGAAGCCACTCAAAGGAATAAGAGTCGGCCTTGCTCTGCACGTTACAAAGGAAACCGCTGTTCTTGTTAAGACTCTCATAGCAGGCGGCGCTGATGTTGCCATTGCAGGCTGCAACCCGCTTTCTGCCCAGGACGATGTCTGCGCAGCAATGGCGAAGTTAGGCGTGAAGGTCTACGCTTACAAGGGCGAAACAAAGGAGGACTACTACAAGTTCATCAACAAGGTTATCGAGTTTAAGCCGCACATCACGATTGACGATGGCTGTGATTTAGTTACGGAAATACACTCAAAGCATCCTGAATTAATCAAAGACATTATCGGCGGCTGTGAGGAAACAACAACCGGCGTTATAAGGCTTAAGGCAATGGAGAAGGACAAGGCTTTGAAGTATCCGATGATTGCAGTTAATGATTGCAACACAAAGCACCTCATGGACAATGTAAAAGGCACGGGCCAGAGCACCATTGACGGCATCCTAAGAGCAACTAACATCCTGATTGCCGGGAAGACCTTTGTTGTCTGCGGATACGGCAACTGCGGGAAAGGCGTTGCGAAGCGCGCCCTTGGAATGGATGCCAATATCGTCGTTGTCGAGGTTGACCCGTTCCGCGCCCTTCAGGCAGCCATGGACGGATTCAGAGTTTTGACAATGAAGGAAGCAGCGAAAGTTGGCGACATTTTCGTAACAATAACAGGAAACAAGAATGTTATTGACGTAGATCACATGAAGCTTATGAAAAGCGGCGCAATCCTTGCCAACTCAGGGCATTTTGACGCTGAGATTAACATTAACGGGCTGAAAAAAATTGCAAAGCAGAGAAAAATAAGGCCTTTCATGGATGAGTTCTCATTTGGCGGCAGGCAAATCTACATTCTTGGCGAGGGAAGGCTGATTAACCTTGCTGCCGCAGAGGGCCACCCCTCAACAATCATGGCGATGTCTTTCTGCAACCAGTCTTTTGCCTGCGAGTACCTTGTCCAGAACATGGGCAAGCTCGCTCCAAAAGTCCACCTCCTCCCTCCCGAAAAGGATGATGAAGTTTCCAGATTACAGCTTGAGGCGATGGGCATCAAGATAGATAGCATGACTGCTGAGCAGAAGAAGTATTCTGAGTCCTGGAAAGAGGGCACTTAGTGCATTTCCTTGCTTAGTATCTGGTAGAACGAGTCGAATATCGGCGTGTCTGTCGTTACGACGTGAAAGTCTGCCTTCATTGCAGCGCACTCCCTGCCTATCGCAGCTATGTGGTGCTCAAGCTTGTTCTCATAGTCTGATTTTGTGCGAGGGCTTATGAACGTTCTTAACAGCCCGTGGGTTTCTGAGTCCTCAAGCTTTACATCTCCCTCAATGTCAAGATGCCTTTCTCCTGCGGCAAGCACCTGTATCACTTTTATGTTGTTGTCGCCAAGCTGCAAAAGCCCCTCTTTTATGTCATTAACGTCGTAGAGGAAATCGGATATTATTACTATCATTGACTTCGTGCTCAGTATTTTCTTGTACTGCCTCATTGTGTCTGTGAACTGGGAAACGCCTTTTGTCTTTGTCTTGTTGAGGTATTCGGTCATGGCTGCCAAATGCGCTAGCCCCCGTCTGGGCTGGAAGAAATCAAGCTTGTCTGAGAATGTTGCGAACTGGAACTTCTCGTTGTCTTTCAGAGCCAAATAGGCAAATCCCACCCCCAGCATTGCCGCGTAGTCGAATTTGCTCGGCTTGCCGTAGTTCATGCTGGCGCTCCTGTCCACAATGACATGTACAGTAAGGTTCCTCTCTTCCTCGTATACCTTTATGTAGAGGTCGTCTGTTCTCGCATAAATCCTCCAGTCTATTGCCCTGAAGTCATCCCCCCATGCGTATATCCTGTGGTCCTTTACGGTTGAGCCCTTTCCCTTGTAGAGTGATTCCCTTTTTCCTGTGTATTTAGAAGTCACCCTTTTGTGCACTATTAGGTTAAACTTGTCGAGGCTTGACAAAAATTCTGTCGTAATCATTTGTTCACTGGGCTCTCAGTTAACTTTAAAAATTCAAACTCCTGTGATCATGATTTTAATTTGAATTTTTATTTGACCTTCTGAAGAAGCTGGGTTATAGCGTCATCATTGGTAAGCCCTTTCCTCTCAGCTTCGAAGTTCAGAATTATCCTGTGCCTGAGCACAGGGTAAGCCATTTCCTTTATGTCCTCTGCGCTGACGTGGTTCCTTCCGTTAATCAAGGCACGGGCCTTGCACGCAACAACTAGCCCTATTGAGGCTCTCGGGGATGCTCCGTAATCTATCATGTCCTTCTGCATCCTTGTGGCTGTAACAAGCTTCAGAATCCTTTCCTTCAGGTCCTTGGCTATAGGGACCTGCCTTGTGAGGTTTTGCAGCTCAAACACCTTGTCTTTGTTAAGCACTACCTTAAGGCGCTTCTCCCCTGTAGCTACAGTGTATCTGTTTATTATCTCTGTTTCTTCCTCTACGCTGGGGTAATCTGCCTTTATCTTAAGCAAAAACCTGTCTGCCTGCGCCTCTGGCAGCGGATAAGTCCCTTCCTGTTCTATGGGGTTTTGCGTTGCAAGGACGAAGAACGGAAGCTCAAGCTTATATGTTGACGTTCCTACCGTAACTTGCTTCTCCTGCATTGCCTCAAGCAGGGCTGACTGGGTTTTCGGGGTTGCCCTGTTTATCTCGTCAGCAAGCACAAGGTTCGCGAATATTGGCCCTGGGTTGAACTTGAACTGCCTCTTGCCGTCCTTTTCCTCTATTATGTAGGTTCCTGTTATGTCTGACGGCATAAGGTCAGGCGTGTTCTGTATCCTGCTGAACCTTAAGTCCATTATTCTTGCCAGGGTCCTTACGGAAAGCGTTTTCGCCAGCCCAGGGTAGCCCTCAAGAAGGGCGTTTCCGTCGCTAAGTATCGCTACAAGTACCTGCTCTATCACGTTTCTCTGGCCGACAACTACCTTGCCGACTTCAGTAAAAAGTTCATCGAATAACTTCTGGTAAGCCTGCATATTAACCCTCCTGCACTAACTGCTTAAAATAGTTTTTGACTAATTCCTGCTGTTCCTTTGGAATGTTCTCTTCGAGCACCTCTCCTGAAGAGGCTGCTATCTCTGTCGGGTATGTCTCCTCAAACTCTACTTCCCTCACATCCTTCACGTCCCTAAGGTTTATCTCGTGCCCACCTGGGTTGAACTCTACGAAGAGCTCATCTTCCCCCAGCTTTGCGACTGAGAGCTTGCCATATATTTCCTCATCCCCGAAAATCTCCCCTGCCTGCTCTGCTCCTCCGGTTGAAGCCCCCGGATAAGCTTCCTCATCACTAAGAAGCGCGCCCGGGCTTCCATCCCCGGGTATTATCTTTGAAAGGTCGAACTGGAAAATCCCTGCAAGGGATATGGGTGAAAAGAAGAATATTAGGAAGCAAAGAAATACTATCACTCCGCTCTTTATGTATGTTTCTCGGTTATTGAAGAAGGATGATTCCTCAACCTTCCTTAAGCTCCTCATTACCTCTGCCTGCAGCTCGTTTACAACAGGGTTTTCCTTGTACTGGTTCTCGACTGCAGTCCTGAACTTCTCCTTAAGCGTTGAGTAGCGCTCCTCAACTAGGCTTGAGGCGCTTTGCCTCATTCTCCTGATGGAGAATATAGCAGCGTAAAGGAGGGTCGGTATTAGCGCATAAAGAGTTTTTGCGCCAAAAATCAGGAGCACAAGGTAAAAAACAAGGAAGACTATGAACATGTTCATGATTATCTCAAAGGCAGCCAGCTTCCGCAGGGAAAACCGTACTTCCTTTACCGCGTCCCTGAATGTTTTCATTTTAGCATTGGCTGGGGTCGAGTGTGCAAATCTCTTTTCTCAAGTCGAAAACCTCGTCCTCAAGGTCCTCTATCTCTTCCTGGTAGTTCTCTACCTGTGCTGTTTTCCTTGCTAGCTCCTCCTGTGTCAGAAGGAGGTTTCTCTCTGAAGTTTCAAGAGATGCTTTTGTGCTTGCAAGCGCCTCAAGCGTGCTGGTAAGGTCTATCCTTAGCTGTTCGTTGTCAGAGCTGAGCTCGCCGTAAAGCCTGTCGAGCGTTGTCTTGTCCTCGGACTTTATTTTGAGCTGGGATAGGGTGCTGTTGAGCTCCATTTTCTGCACTGTGAGGTTCTTTGTAAGCAGGTTGACCTGCTCAACAGTTTCGGTGTAGCTTGCGGATATGTTCCTGTAAGTATTCTGGTAGTATGTGGTCAGCCCTATCATTGAGCCTAGCACTACTACTATCAGAAGCAAAAGCAGCAGGTTCACGTTCTTCTTGAGATAGCCCATACCAATTCCTCTGTAATTTTCATTTATTTAGGTTTCTATTTTCGCCTATTTTCCTTATCGCCACTTCAACAATAAAAAGTGTGAGCGCAAATATTATGAAAACCCAGCTGTAGCTTACTTTTGTTGTTTCCATTCTTCTTGCATCGTTCTCAACCTTATCTATTATGCTTTGATAGTCATCAGGCTGGAACATCTCGCCGTTGCTCAGGAAAACAAGGGTGTAAAGCTGGGGGTTAAGGCCGACTGCCGACAGCTCCTTGTTGTAGTTGACAGCAGCAACTCCGTTAAGCACCTTCTCGAACCCTACTTGCTCAGGAACAAATGAGCTAGTATAAAGGTTCTCTCCTGTTTTTGAGAACTTCAGCGGGTCATGTACTGGCATTGCTTTTGATATCACAGCTACCTGCATCTCCTCTCCAAGGTAGATGTCTTTAATGTTTACGTCAAACTCCTTGTTCCTGCTTAGGTCCCCGACTGCCCAGTTTACAGTTTTCGTTATCAGCTTTGAGTTCTGCTTGCTTAGCATCTGCCCCGCCCATGCAGAGCCGTCATCTGTTGAGAGCACGGCTATCCTTCCGAGCCCGAACCTCCACGCGCTCAGGAGAGGGTTGTTAGTGGCAGTTGCTACAAGAAGGTCTGCGTTCGGCTTTGGCACAACAAAGTTAAAGCCTGTTACTTCCCCGCTGAGAAGGAGGTTTCTTGTTATGAAGTGGTATCCGTTGATTATTTCCATTCTGTAAGTATCATCGGTTTCTTGCTCAGGCTCCCCGAAAAGTATCCTCAGCTTTGTGCTTTCTGTTGCCTTGAAGTAGACGCCGTTTCCTGCTTCTGTGATTTCCTTAAGGTGCTCTGCTCCGTAAGAGTCATCTCCTACCTGTATTGCATAGACCTTTGTTCCCTGCTGGGCTGCAATCCTTGCAGCATATACGTCATCAGCAGCAGGGCCTCCGGGCAGGCCGTCTGATATGAGTATTATGTTTTTGCTTCCGCTTAACGGGGCGAGCACCTTTCTTGCCGCTACTATGGCTTCGCCGATAAGCGTTCCAGGGCCCGGCTGCGAGAATATCCTCCCTATTTTTTCCTCGAGCCCTACCTTTTGGGAAAGCGTTGAAAGGCTTGAAACCTCTATCTGTTTTGTATGGAAGGCTATTACCGCAACTTTGTCGTCTGACTTCAATTCTTTAAGCAGGTCAAGCGCAAGAGCTTTCTCAATCTCTGCCTTTGTGTAATCGCTTCCCGCAACTCTCGCACTGCTCGTTCCTGATATGTCAAGCAGTATTACTATGTTGACGTCTTTCCTCGCGTCTTCTGTTCCTGTCCCCACAACTACGGGCAGCAGGCTCTCGAAAACAGAGCCTTTGTAGTTTCCCCTGTCAAATGAGTTCTTCCCGCCGACAACAACAAGCCCGTTCCCGTCTGCAACATGCCCTGCAAGGTCGTCGACAGGGATTGCGCTTTCCGGCATGTTGTTAAGGACGATTGCAGAATATTTCTGGTAGTCATAACTTAAGCTTGTTGATGTGCTGAGGTCGTACAGCTGGGACATTACCTGCTGGAGCGGGGAGCTTGTCTGGCTTACGAGAAGGACCTTTGGCTTTGGCTCGACCTTGACGACCTTGTAAAAGACATTGTTTTCCTTGAAGTAGTCATCAGAATTTATCTCTGCCTTTATCTTGTGGTAGCCCTCTGTAAGGGCAACTGTGAAGCTGAACCTTGAAGGCTCAGAGGCGCTCTGCCTGAAAACCTCTTTGTCATCCACTTCAACTGTTATTACGTAAGCCGGCATGTCAGCTGCCTCGTCAACAACAACGAAAAACTCGGTGTCCGTGTCAACTGTGGTGATTGATGGGCCGTCCACCCTTACAAGGGCATCTTTCCTCACAGCAGCCATGTCAAGCGCGCTTATTGTTGTGTTAAGCTTTGTTGCAAAAAGCATTACGTCCCCCAAGCTTCTTCCGTAGTGCGAGTTCCCGTCGCTCACGAGAAGGATGCTGTCATCCCCCTGAGCATAGTTCAGGATTGCGTCTCCGAGCGCAGAGCGGTTTTCAAAAGCCACTGTCCTCGTCTCAACCGGAATTTCGCTTTTTACAGCGTTCTTTATGGACTCTACTGTTTCTGCAGTATCAAAAAGCTTCATTGACTCTGATTCGTCAACAAAGATTGTAAGCTTGGGCTCTCCCTTTACAAGCCTTGTTTCTGAGTTAAAAGGCTCTGATAAAGCGATTATCAGAAGCGAGAAAATTATTGTCCTCGAAACAAAAATCAGGATTCTTGTTCCCTTCCTGCTACTCAGATAGCCCTTGTACTCCGTCTTGTTCCTGAACCTTACGAAGTTCTTTTTAATAAGGAATATTAGGAAAAGCGCAACTGCAGGTATAAGCAGCAGGATGTCCAGGCGCTCGAATCCCCAGGTCATATGTCCCCCCTGTACTTTATGTATATCAGCTCTGCCAGGAGCAGGCAGGCTGCTATTGCGGCAATAAGGAGCTGGAAATCATCCCTCGCCTTCTCCCTCCTCCCGCCAAGCAGGAGCTCTGCTTCCTCTTCCTTTACCCCGCCATCTCCGCTTATTTCAGACTCTTCCTCGTTCAGGAGGTTTGCGACAACATCCCTTCCGTCAAAGGAGTACTTTCCTACTTTGTCAAAAATAACCCTCGTTGTCTCAACGCTTCCTGATGGCGTCTGCACTTTCTGTTCCGGAACAATAAGGGTCCTGCCTGTTGCGAAGTTGTAGTCAGCAAGGTCCTCCCTCTGCATAAGGTAGTTTATCAGCCCGTTCCAGAATATCGGGTAGTCAGTGGATGATTTGAAAGTGCTGTATTCGTCAAATATGCCGTAGTAAACAACGTTTCCTGTTTCGTATTTGCTGAGCGTTATTAGCGGGATGTCCCCTTTCTCAAGTGTGGCTATTGGCGTAAGTTCCTCTGAAGGCTCTGCGAGGAAGTACCTGTTTGCTATGTGCTTCGTTATTATGTGCTTTGTGAATGAGCTTTCACTGAAGACCACTCCGGAGCTTTCTTCGCTTGTTTTGCCAAGGCTTACAGGGATTAATTCCCATTCAGGCATTTTTTCCTGCGCAGTTATTATCAGGCTTCTTCCCCCCTTAACCATTTTCTCAATTTCTTCGTAGAAGCCCGGCAGCATGAATTCAAGGTCTACCTTGTGGATTATTATTACGTCGTATTCAAATGCCGGAACTACCGGCGGCTCGCTTACCGTAAGCTTTATGTCCCTCGCAGCCTGAAGCGCTGTTTTTATGTTGCTTTTCTCTGCATTGGTTATAAGTAGGACATTTGTCTTTTGCGTGTCAGGCGCGCTTATGTACGCATAGTTGTCTGTCAGCAGGTCATCCTGCGGCTTCAGCTCAATCTGCGTTATTCCCTGCGGTGTTTCAAAGGTGAAAGTCTCTATTGAGTCTGCTGCCACCATCTTTGTGAAAGTTTTTGTGCCGACCTGAAGGGCGAGGCTTAAAGGCTCATCATTAAAGTTCTTAACAGTGGCTTTTGAGTCAAGCCGCCCAACATCAAGGGCTATTATGCCTGCGTTTTTTGCCTCTCCTGAAACCTCAATAAGCTCTACCTCAAGCCCGCTTGCCAGCAGCGCCCTCTTTGCCGCTATCGGGTCAGGCCCCTCATTGTAGTTGAAGTCGCTGAATACGTAAACAAGCCCTTTCTCACCCTCAACAATGTTTATTGCTGTCAGCATCGCATCCCCTATGTTGGTTGCGGTGTCCCTCGCTTCAATAGTTGACAGGGCATCCCTCGCCTCTGAGCCGCTTCCCTTATCAAGGAGGACTATGGGAATGTTTGCAGCCATAACAATGCTGACTTTCCCGCTTAGGTGCCCATTTGCGAGGTCAACAGCCCTCTCAAACCTTGTTGAGCTGCCTTCCTTTGTCTGCATGCTGGCAGAAGCGTCAATTACTATTATCGTGTTCTCTGCAGCAATTGTGGCGTCAACAAGCGAGTAAGGCTCTGTCAGCGAGAACGCAAGCAGGAGTATTGCCAGCAGCTGAAGGATGAAAAGTAGGTTGTGTAGTATCCTCCTCAGGAAAGTGGAATGTCTGAAGAAGCCCTTGTCCCGCATGAAGAACATAAGGGATGGAATCATCTTCTCCTTCGGCTTCGGCCTTATCAGGTAGAGCAGTATGAAAGGGATTAAGCTAAGGAACGCATACCAGCCGATAGAGTTTCCAAAAGGCATAGTGGCTCCTTAGAATCCGCTGTTTTAAAAGGTTTCTCTCAACCCTTAAACTTGTACTTGCCAGCGCACCTTTCCGAGCAGAAGCGGTAGATGTGGTCGTCATATTCTCTCTCAACAACATCATCTGCCAGAGGCTTCCCGCAGTTGGCGCATTTGGCTTGTTTCTCCCCTTCCTCGTAGCCCTGCATGAACCCTGCCTCTCTCGGGCTTATCTCAGAATCGGCAACTAGGTCATCTCTTCCTTCCTCTTCGTAAACGTCCTCATCGCGCTCTCCTTTCTCCATCATCTCCTCTTTATCATCGTCAAAAGTCATTTTTCCACCTCTCCAAAATCGCTTAGGTTTTTCTGGTTCTTGCCGTTAACAAGTTCCTTATACGGAGCCCAGGTCTTCCTGAAGATCTCAGGATGCTTTTCAAAGTTTTCCTTCATAAATTTTATGGTAAGCGGGTCTGTAAGGTAGCCTGAGCCGAAGTCTCCGTACTTTTTCTTGAGCTTCTCAACCTCATCTTCTCTCGTTACCTTTGCAAGTATCGAAGCTGCAGAGCACTCCACGTGGTTTACGTCTGCCTTGTGCTCGACGACAGCCTTTATCTTCTTGTTATCAAGCAAGTCCATTAGGTAAGCCTTGTACTTAACCACATTGTTGCTCGGGCTGTCTATGACAACGCGTTCAGGCTTCAGCCCGTTTATTATCTGCGCAGACTTGTGCGCCTCAAGCCAGTTAAGGTTAAGCTTTTTCGAGTTCAGCGCCTCGTCAACTTCCCAGGGCTCTATTATTATGATGCTGTACTCCTTAGCCATCAAAACAATCTTCTTGAAGAGCTCCTTTCTCTTGCTGTGCGCTAAAAGCTTGGAGTCCTTTACGCCCATCTTCTTAAGCTCATGCAGCTTGGATTCCTCTATCAGGATTCCTGCCATTACCATGGGGCCGATGACGGGGCCTTTAGGAGAGCTACAGAGAACTACTTGTTCTGAAACTCACTTCCTGCCTCATCAATGCCGCAAACTAGCATAGTGTGAACTTTGTATGGCTAGTTTTAAAATTTTGTCCTTTGGCGAAGTTTCCACTGGTCATTCCGGAAATTCTTCATATTGCACTGGTCAGACACTGGCGTGAAGCATATAAACGCTGCCAGCTCAGGGAACACGCAGACCGCCTAAATTATGGCTTTTGCTCAAGAGCAAAACCCATTTACGGCGGTCTGCTCAGCGTTCCCTTCGCTAAAGCCGAGATTTCTCTACAGAGTGAGAGAAATCTCAACGGCAGATTGAGGTTTCGGAAGGTAAAGACAATGGAAAAAATTGACTTGAATGGCAAGAATTTGGCAGCATTAGCAAGAATTCACGCGCATCTGTGTGGTGATGGTTGTCTGTGTTGCTACAAGACTGCTGAGAAGGATAGGAAAAATCGAGCGGACATATATTATTTTAATTCAAATGTTGACTTAATTAAGTCTTTTAGAGCGGATATGAATTTACTTTTTGGCGTAAAAATGACGTACCTGCCTAAAGAAATGCGATTGGGTGTTAAGAGTCTGCGAATTGCTAAGATCCTTCTCAATCTTAGCGGTTATGGAACTAGGGAATGGAGAATACCTGCTTTAATCAAAAAAGCTTCTGAAAATGTCAAACTTGAGTGGATTAGGGCTTATAGTCATGACGAAGGTTACTTGCCGAAAGATAGATTTTGGATTAGAATAAAATCTATGAATCCAGAAGGTTTAAAAGATATAAAATCGCTTTTAGACGCTCTTGGGATAACGTGCAAGATAACAGGCCCAAACTGTGATAAATCATATTATCTAAACATAAAGAAAATGGGTGGCTTGATAAATTTCACTAAAAAGCCTTCTAGAAAATAAGAGCGGCCACAGCCTAAGCCGTGGCGCGCCAGTAGCGGGGGGAAGACTTCCTCTCGGATACAAAGCTTGTATTCCGGCTTTGAACTTCCGACCTCCACGAGTGGAAGCAATTGCTTACCGCTGTCTGTGGGTTCCTCAACCAAGAGTTGGTTATGAGCCTTCCGAAGCAGCAGGTCACTGCTACACCGGGCACTCCTAGTTGGGCGGGACAGACTTCCTGTCACCTCTGCCCTACCCCGCTATATATAATCGAAATAACAGTTAATTTATAAATCTTTGGTAGTTATTCCCGACTATGCAAGCTGAAATAATGGCTCTGGCTGCTGCAGCTCTTTTTGGGGCTTCTGTAACGACCTTAAAGCGCGGCTTTGTGCATTCCTCACCTCTGGCATCAACAATAGTTGTTACAGCTGTCAACGTCGTTATTTTCTGGATAATCTCTTTGCTTTTCGTTCCCCTTGACCTGTTCCTTACCGCAGGCATTCCATTTTTCATAATCGGCGGGCTTCTTGGGCAGGCTTTGGCAAGGACGATGCAGTACACAGGTGCTGACAAGGTTGGGCCTGCAAGAAGCCTGACTGCTCTGGCGACAACCTCCATCTTCGGGGCTTTTTTTGCCATCCTTCTCCTTGGAGAAAAGTGGACCCTTCCAGTAATCACAGGAACGCTGCTTATTATTTTGGGCGTAGCATTCCTTGCAGGCGAGGGAAAGAGGAACTGGAAGCGAAGGCATCTGCTCTACCCCCTGACTGCTTCAGTAATCTACGGTCTCGTCATAGTTCTCCAGAAGGCAGGGCTTACGATAACACAAAGCGCAATAGTAGCCGTAACTGTAACGACAACCTCTGCCCTTATCGGCTTGTTCTCATACGCAGCAGCAACAGGGAAGATAAGAAAGCTAAGCCTCGGAAAGGCAAGGAACCTTTTCGTGCTGGCAGGCATTTTCAACAGCATTGGCTTCCTCCTCAACTTCGAGGCGCTCAGGCTCGGAATGGTAACGGTAATAATGCCGCTTGTAGGAACACAGCCATTGTTCGCCACATTATTCAGCAGGCTCTTCCTGAAAGGATTTGAGAAAATAACGTGGAATGTCGTTGTGGGAGCAATTATAGTTGTTTTAGGTGTTGCTGTGATAACTGGGCTTTAGGATTAGCGCTCTGCGAGGTGGTGCAGGTTTCTGCCGCTGAAATTAAGCTCGTAAAGGGAGTCTGAAGGCTTTAATGCAGAACCGCATTCTTCGTTAATCGCCTGCAAAGCTTCAACAACGTGCCTGCTTCCCCTTGAAGAATTGTAAGAAACATTTATTCTTCCGTCTCTTCCATCATTGGTTGCTATTATGACCTTTCTTTTAGCTCCTGTGTTATGGCCGCTGTACCCGACAGCCAGGATTCTGCCCCTCAGGAAATTCTCGAGTGCGCTCCTCGGATCAGCAGTATGTGAGAATTCTTCAAGAATCTTTGGGGTCAGCTTTTCGTGCCCGTTTCCTGAAAAATTATCTGAGCTTACGGTAATCGGAAGCATGTCCTCCACGAAATGGCCGAAGGGGGTGAGCATCTGCTTGCCCTCCATGTAAAGCTCGTAAACGCCATTTATCTGGTCGAAAAGTTCGTCAAGGAACCTAATGTAATTCTCAGCTCCTTGCTCCCTCGCTTTTCTCGCTTCTTCCGGAAGAACTTTTGGTAGAAGCTTGAGCATGTAGTTCTCCTCTACCCCTTTCCCTATTGTAAGAAGGTCAGATATCTTGTCCCTGTAAGTCCTCCCGCTGAAGACCGTCTTCGGCTTGTCAGGGGTGGAGCCGAGCTGCTCAAGAGGCAGCCCTGAAAGAGAAGCAAGCAAGCCGTCGAGATGGGCTTTAGTGTCTTCTGTTTCATACGTGAAATATACAACTTTGTTTGCGAGCCGGTGCACGCCTTCCATGGCGTCAAGGGCTTTCTGCCCGTGCTCCTTAAGTGCTTCCTCAAGCCCCTCTCTAATGTCCTCGCCTGATGGAAGCTGAATCCCGTAATCACCGAAAAAAGCTTTGAGAGAGTTAAGCATGCTGACAGAAAGCGCTTCTGGCTCTGAATTATTCTCTTCTGCGTAAAGCTGTGCCACGGCTTCAATGTTGCCGGCTGTCTTCTGCAAGCGCTCAAGAACAGCATCAACCGTATTCTCCTTGACCGGCTTGTCCATATTAGTGATAACAGAGATCTGAAACCGTTTAAAAACCTTACCCTTCCAAAACCTTTAAAAGCAGCCCAGCTCTCCTTCTGCATGCGGGAAAAGTCCGTGGGACTAAAGCGTAGCTTTATGTCCCACTTGAGTGCCTTTACTCAATTTTTCCGCGAAAAATTGTGCCGCGGTCGCATAGCCTGGCCATTGCGGTGGATTGCTAGGAGCCCTGGTTCCTTAGAAACCTACAATGGCACACAGAAATTCACTGTCCGAAAGGGCACGGGAGTTCAAAAACTGCAAACTCAGTTTACACGTTAGGTCGGCATGAAGCCGACCAGTGCGCTTCGCGCATAACGGGATTGCAGCTTGAAAGTCTCCCCCGCGGCGTTTCTTATCACCAATCGAGGACAATTTTTCTCTTGCCATAATGAAAAGCAATAAAAGTAACGGAGTAAAAGAACTAATTTAGGGGGGTGAAATTATGGGCGAAATTAATGTTGCGATTATAGGTGTCGGGAACTGCGCGAGCAGCCTGGTGCAGGGGGTTCATTATTACAGGGATGCAAAAGAGGGCGAGTTTGTTCCGGGCCTTATGCACGTCAACCTTGGCGGCTATCACATCAGGGACATAAACTTCGTTGCTGCTTTTGACATAGACAAGAACAAGGTAGGAAAAGACATTTCTGAAGCTATTTTTACAGAGCCGAACAACACTTACAAGTTCACTGACGTTCCGCCTCTCGAAGTAGTTGTCAGCAGGGGCATGACCAACGGCAGCCTTGGCAAGTACCTCAGCCAGGTTATAGAAAAGGCTCCCGGAACTACTGCAGACATAGAGGGCATACTGAAAGAGACAAAGACAGATGTTGTGCTTAACTACCTGCCTGTGGGAAGCGACGATGCAACAAAGTGGTATGTCGAGCACATACTTAATGCGGGCTGCGGCATGGTGAACTGCATACCTGTTTTCATAGCGAGCGATCACGGATATTGGGCAAATCGCTTTGAGGAAAAGGGATTGCCGATAATAGGTGATGACATAAAGAGCCAGGTTGGCGCGACAATAACCCACAGGATGCTTGCGAAGCTTTTCGTGGATAGGGGAGTTAAGCTTGAGCACACATACCAGCTAAACTTCGGCGGAAATACTGATTTCATGAACATGCTTGAGCGTGAAAGGCTTGAAAGCAAGAAGATAAGCAAGACGAACTCAGTTCTTTCCCAGCTTGATTATGAAATGGACCCTGCTGACATCCATGTGGGGCCGAGCGACTATGTTCCCTGGCTGAAGGACAGGAAGTTCTGCCACATAAAGATGGAGGGAAGGACTTTCGGCGATGTCCCCCTCATCATTGACATGAAGATGGAAGTCTGGGACAGCCCCAACTCGGCAGGCGTCGTTATAGATGCACTAAGGTGCGTCAAGCTTGCAAAGGACCGCGGAATTGGAGGCCCTCTGATAGCGCCAAGCAGCTATTTCATGAAGTCCCCTCCGGAGCAGTTCAGCGATTCAGAAGCAAGGCAAAAGACTGAGGAGTTCATAGAGGGAGAGCTGTAGGGCTAAGAAGCCCGCAGTTGTGGGCTTTTTTTCTTTTCACAAAGTTTAAATACGGACTAACCTGCCATGCGAGTGGGGAGGTTGATAACTATGGCTAGCACAGGTCTTATTATCGGAATTGTAGTTGGTGTTATTGTCCTGTTTGTGATACTGCTGTACAACAGCCTTATCAGGCTAAGGAATCAGGTGAGGAACAGCTGGGCGCAGATTGACGTTCAGCTGAAAAGGAGGAATGATCTGATTCCCAACCTTGTTGAGTCTGTTAAGGGCTATATGAAGCATGAAAGGGCTGTTTTGGAAAATGTCACTAAGGCAAGGACTTCTATGATGTCAGCAACAACAACAGAAGGCAAGGCAAAGGCATCTGACATGATGACTGGCGCTCTGAAGTCGCTTTTCGCAGTTGCAGAGAACTATCCCACTCTGAAGGCAAATGAGAATTTCCTCCAGCTTCAGGAGGAGATAACAGGAACTGAAAACAAGATTTCCTACGCAAGGCAGCACTACAACGACATCGTGATGGTGTTCAACACAAAGATTGAGACCTTTCCTAACAACATCTTCGCAAAGCAGCTTAACTTCAAGCAGGAGCAGCTCTTCAAGACAGCAGAGGAAGAAAAGAAGAACGTTAAGGTCAAGTTTTAAGCGCTATGAAAATTGCCTTTGATGAGATAAGGGCGAACAAGTTCAAGTCTTGGCTGCTTATAGTAATATTTGCCGTCCTGATTGGCGCGCTTGGCGCAGCAGCCGGCTTTTTCTACGGCAGCCTCTATTTTGGGTTTATTTTTGCAGTTATTGTCGCTTTAATCTACGCTCTGATAATGTTCAAATCCGGAGACAAGATGATTCTGAAGATGTCAGGGGCAAGGCCTGTAACAAAGCAGGAGTTCCCCCATCTTTACCACACTGTTGAGGGGCTTGCTGTTGCTGCAGGCATCCCGACGCCGAAAGCCTATGTTATAGAGGATTCTGCGCTTAATGCTTTTGCTACAGGAAGAGACCCAAAAAACGCTTCAATAACTGTTACCACAGGCTTGCTTAAGGTTATGAACAGGCAGGAGCTTGAGGGTGTTATTGCTCACGAAATGTCCCACATCAAGAATTTTGACATCCGCTTTATGATGCTCACTGTGGTGCTTGTCGGAATCATAACTCTTCTTAGCCAGTTCCTGCTGAGAAGCTTCCTGTGGGGCGGCAGGGGAAGAAGCAAGAACAGCGGACAGCTTGCAATAGTTTTCATAGCTGCGGGGCTTATCCTTGCAATACTCTCACCAATAATTGGCGAGATGGTGAAGCTTGCCATTAGCAGGAAGAGGGAGTACATGGCGGATGCAAGCGGTGCTGTTTTGACAAGATACCCGCCTGGCTTGGCAAGCGCCCTGAAGAAAATATCAAAGGACCCTGACCCATTAGTGGACAAGGCAAACCAGGCTACAGCACACTTATTCATTTCAACGCCATTCAGAAAGTCAAAGGGCTTCCTTACAGGGCTCTTCATGACCCATCCGCCTATTGAGGAGCGGATTAGAAGGCTTGAGGCTATGTGATTTCTTCTTTTATCGCCACCGCTTGGAGATAAATTTATATAAGGAAAACAGCGTTATTCGGCATTATGGTGTTTAAAAGAGGTAGAAGAGTAAGCTCCAGCGCTCAGGTCAGCATGGAGTACCTCATTGTCATCTCATTTGTTTTCATGCTCATTATCCCGCTAACTATCTACTTTGTTGGCCAGTCGCAGACAGCTACCGGCGAGGTCAACACAGCACAGCTTGAGCAGGTTTCAAGGAAAATTGTTGAGAACGCTGAGAAGGTTTATGCCTTTGGCGAGCCAACTACTTTTACGCTTAAGGTATACATTCCCGACAAGGTTGAGTCAGTTACGATAGCAAATAACGAGATTGAGTTCATTATCAACAGGGACGGGTCTCCATCAAGCGTTGTTGAGATCTTTCCCATGAATGTTTCGGGCAGCTTAAGCACCCATCAGGGGATTCATAAGATAAGGGTGCAGGCCATAAACAACTCAGTAGCCATCTCAGAAGTAAGCTGAAAATGAATAAAAGGGGTCAGGTAGCTTTTGAATTTATGGTAGTTCTTGTCATAGTTGTAATTATAACAACAGTCATCGGCCTTATTTCCTCGGACAAGCTTTCTGAGATGAAAAATTATAATGACCTTGACGAAATGGAGGGCGTTGCCTTCACTTTAAAGAACGAAATTGACATTGCGCATTCGATGAGTTCAGGCTACATAAGGACATTCGAGCTTCCTGAGAACCTTCTGGCAGGCAATTATACCATAGGCCTTGAAGAGGATTCTGTTGTTGTCAGGCTTAACGGAAAGGAGACTGTAGTTTCCGTCCAGCCGGTAAACGGCTCTGTAAGGAAGGGCGAGAACAATATAACCAAAATGAACGGGCACGTGGTGCTTAATGGCTAAGGCGCAGACATTTTACCTTGACATGTTTGTCGGGATAGGCATATTTGTTGCTGCGGTTATTTTGTTTATAGCCTTAAGCAGCAATGAGCAGCCTGAGGAGAGCGCCTTTGAGTTTTTGGTTGGCACAGCGGAGGCAATTTCATCTTCACTTGTTTCTCCAGGCGAGCCTGAAGACTGGACTGCCGATAACGTTCAGCAGCTGGGAATAGTTGAGGGCCTGTACCTGCTGAACGGGACAAAGGCAAGGGCCCTTATGACAATGAATCCGGTTAATGCAAGCATTCTTTTTGGGGCTAACTCAAATTACGCTGTCTTTTTTGAGGACAAGGACGGAAACATTTTGAACTTTGGCAACTGCACGCTTAACAATGCAGGTTTTGCCGTTCAAAACCTGACTCCGTCGCTCTGCGAAAACTTCACCATAACCCCGCAGCAGCACCTTGTGAGCGTAGAGCGGCTGGCCATGCATAATTTTTCAATAATTAAGATAGTGATTCACACATGGATTTAATTAAAATGAAAAAAGGGTATTATTTCACAATAGATGCCATTGTTGCGGCAACGCTTCTTATCCTTGGTATCTTCCTGGCTTCATCCTTTTATCTCACAGAGCCTGAGACAAGCAACATAGAGCACTACTCGCAGGACATTATTAACATAATATCATACGTGAAGCTTTACGAGCTTAACAGCACAGTGGTTAATGAGCTTTACGCTGCCGGTGAGATAACCGACCTTAACAAGACCCTGCTTGAGCAGGCAGCCCAGTTCTGGGCTGAGAACAAGACTGGTCTCGCAAACCAGCTTCTTAACATAACCTCTGACATTGTTCCTTTGCAGTTCAAAATAGGCGCCTTTTTTGGTGACGAGTCTGTTTACGGGAGCAACTACACTGGAACCCCGCAGGTCCTTATTTCCTCAAAAAGGCTTATTTCAGGAATTGAGAAGGGCAAGCCCGTTGAGGGCTTTTCGTCAAGCGCCCAGCTTTCAAGCTTTCAGTGGAGAAGCGGTTTCTCTTACTACTACTTCGGCGGGTTTGTAGGTCAGGGAAACCTGACTGCAAGTGTTATCCTGCCTGATAACATTGTCAACATAACCAGCGGATACCTTGAGCTTGACGTAAGCGACAATTTCACCCTTTACATTAACGGCGATTTTGCGGGAAGCTATGGCAAGGGAAGTGCAGGCGGCGGGTATAAGCTTGCTGATAAGTGGGAGATAAATGATTCCTACCTTGACAGCCTGGATGAGGGAACTAATTACATCAGCCTGAACTTTTCAGACTCTTTTGGTTACGTGGCTGGGGGTTTTATAAGGATAGGCTATTTGACTTCTGATATAAACGACTCTGAGATAAAGTTCTCAGAGGGACTTGCAAGTCAGCGCTACTATTTCACGGGCATCAGGGGTTTAATCAACCTGTTTGATTCTTTCTTCATTCCAGGCGAGCTTCAGGCGGCTTCGGTGTACATCCACTACAACAGCAGCCTTCCGGCTTTCCTCACAGTGGGGAATTCCACAATATGGAGCCATGAAGCAGAGGGTGAGCAGTTTATAACACTCTCGGATGCTGAGCTAAGCACAAAGCTGACTTACTCTGAACTAAGCCAAAAGACCGTGCCGCTTAGGTTTGGCGTTACGAGCGGGAACGTGACAACTACTGGTGGCGCTGGCGGAACTGCTGACGTAGTCCTGGTTAACGACTTGTCAGGCAGCATGGAATGGTGCGCGCAGAACCCGTGTTCAAGCTCTCCCAGCGGCATTGACTGGTACTGCGGAACGTGGCATCTTTATTTTCCTCTGTCAGGGACTTATTGCGAATCAGTCACAGAGAATTACGTTCTTCCTGGCTATGGAAATGTTTGCTCTTCAAGGTGGCACGCATTCTGCCCCCCTAGTGATGTGAGAAAAATAGATATTGCAGTAAACGCAAGCGAGGCATTCACAGAAATCCTTTTGGGTGCTGAGGGCAACAGGCTTGGTCTTGTTGGATATTCAGACAGTTTGAATGCTGTAGTCCCTCAGGGCGGGAGCTGGGGTGACAGGTTTTATATGTTCCCTGACAGCATTGTTTCTTATAACAATCTAACTGAAAACACAACTGAAATTACGAACCACATAGAGGCATATATGGATTCTTACTGGGGAACGTGCATCTGCTGCGGGATAAGGAAGGCGAAGGAGATGATCAACCAGCTGAGCAACGAGAGCAGGTTCAAGTCCATTATCATTATGAGTGATGGCGAAGCAACAGACAACTGCCCTGGCAGCTCAGGCGACCCCAAAACCGGAGCGATAAACGAGGCGCAGGATGCCTGCAATAATTATAACATCTCAGTAAGCTCGGTTGCTTTCGGGGGGGATGCAGATACAGCAACCCTGCAGGCGATGATTTGCAACGGCGGCAGTTTTTACAATGCGACAAATGTTTCTGCGCTTATAAGCGCCTATGAGGAGATAGCAGAGCATATTAACAACGTTACTTACTCCGAACAGGTCATTAACGTGAGCGGGGGCGCTCCTGCCGAGGGAATTCTTTTCGAGGACTCCTACATCGAATACAATTATACCCCGAACGTCATCCAGACTTTCGGGGTTATTCCGGCAACCCTGGAAACGCCGAGGTTTGGCAATAACGTCTCAGAGTCTGTGCTTGAGTTGCTCCCTGAAATGCAGCTTAACGAGGTGAGGGTGACCAGCTACTCTGCAGAAACTTGGACGGATAACCTTACCGTAAGCAACAGCGTTCCGGGAAGGACAGCATTTTCCCTTGCTGAAATGGCGGATAACTACTCGAACATAGGCGACCCCTTTGTTGTTTATGCTAATCCAGGGCTTTTTGAGGAAGGGAACAATCTTGTTCACATAAGCACAGGTAATGTCCAGAGGCAGTACTCTGGTGGCTCAAGCGACAACATAATAATATACAAGGTCCTTATTTCGAACATGATAAGCGAGTCAGGAGTCTTTTCCGCAGCAGACGGGTGCACTTGGTGGAACATAACTTTCGAGGACAATACAAGCGTTAAGCTAGTAATCCCTTCTGATTACACTGGAGGGGAGGAATGCAGCTACAACCCTCCGCACTACAGTGATGACGATGCTGTTGACACTGCAGTTTACAACCTTCTCAGCGTGCTTGACCTTGACGATGACGGGCTCCTTGACGTGAAATTTGACGCGGACAGCCTTGCGATAGAGGCTTTTACAATAACCGACGTTCCTTCCCTTTGGGGTCCTACAGTTGCCGAGGTGAGGGTCTGGCAATGAAAAAGAAAGCGGTTTTTTTTACCTTCTCCGCACTTCTTCTTCTTACAGTGGCATTCACAGGCATCCTTTTTCAGACACGCTACAGTGTTAGCGAGGAAAATGAGCTTGTTAGCTTCAAAACATCCTCCCTGAATTCATTTGTCCTCAGCCTTGACCAGGACATTGAGAGGGGCCTTTTCATAGCTGGCTTTCGCGCCTTGATATCGGCGGACCAGGTAGTATCCGGCTCCGGCGAGTTTCTTAATGATTCCGAATCAGCCATTCGGGAGGCAATGGTTAACGGAACAATAAACGGGAAATCTGTCTCCATGATGAACCAGAGCACAATAGGCGAGTGGCTGTCACGAATAGAGTCCGAGGCTACGAAAATGGGAATAATTGTGAACTTCAGCTATGTGAGCTTAGAGATAAACCAGACCAATCCGTGGGAGGTGGGTTACAAAGCAACAATAATTTACAACGTTACTGATTTTACCGGCACGGCAGACTTCAGGCGGGAGGGGGGCGTGGAAACAGAAGTAAGCATAGACGGCCTGAAGGACCCCCTTTATACTGTTTTCACGAGCGGCAAGATAATAAGGGCGATAAACATGACTGCTTATGAGGGAAATTACGTCTCCGGGGTTGACACAACAAACCTTAAGGAGCACATTAACAGCCTGATGTACGCGAACTCATCAGGCCCGAGCTATCTTATGCGGCTTGAGGGCAATCTTGGCAACTCCTCTGTAGGCATAGAAAGCATAGTAAGGCTTCCTGACCTTCAGGAACAGGGTTTGCCGGTCTACGAGCGCAGCTGCGTTGATTACATATATTTTGGAAATGACACCCCTGAAATCTATGTGATAAACAACACATTTGAGGACTGGTTAAGGATAGATGATGCCCACCTTGAAAAGTACCGGGTTGAGGGCGTAGCAGAGTAGCTGCATTGAAAAGATTTTTATAGCTGAAGGGTTGCTTTTATAGTGCCCCTCCAGTTAAAAGAAAAGGGAGAAAGGTGTTGGGAAAAAATGGGTGAAAAATCAGTTATAACTACAGGCGTTGACAAGCTAGTGCAGCTTGTGATGCAGAAAAGGAGGGTTGGCATCGATGAGGCAGCTAAATCTCTGCAGGTCCCCAAAGTGCTTATTGAGGAGTGGGCTGACTTCCTAGAGGAGAGGGAGGTAATAGGGATAGAGTACAAGTTTGCCAAGCCTTTCCTTGTTTACAAGGAGCTTTCAAAACAGGAGACTAAACAGCTTTCAAAGCAGTTTGTTGGCAGGAAAGAGGGCTTTGTTCGCAAGGTCGATTCAGTTCTTCAGTATCTTGAGCAGGAAAGCGATGGCATTAGGAGGCTGAAGGAAGAGATGGACAGCATGACCAAGGAGATTGACTCCAAGGTCGGCCATGTCAAGGATGAGCTCAGGCTGCTTGCTGATTATGAGGCAAAGAAGAAGGCAGTCGATACACGCATTGTTGATCAGGAAAAAAAGTTTGAGTCAAAGCGTGACAGATTGACGAAGCAGATAGAGGCGAATAAGCGTTCCGTTAACCAATATCTCCAGTTTGTAGAGGAAAAGGAGAAGGAGCTTACAAGGGAGGAGAAACTTGCAAAAGAGCTTATGCAGAAGGAAACAGTCCTTGAAAAAAAGCTTCTCGCTCAGGCAGCCGATTTTGAGAAGAAGGTTGAGGGCGACAGGGAAAAGATGACAGAGGTTATGAAAAAGATTGCAGAGCTCAACATGCTTTCCGAGAAACTTGAGGTGGACATAGGAAAGCAGAAGCAGGCAATAGGGCCGCTGCTTGCCGAGAGCAAAAAATATGAGGAAGAAGTTGCAGCTATAAGGAAGAAGTTTGTCGATAAGCTTTCGTCGAGTAAGGGAAAAGGAGCGATTAAGTATTCTGATATAAAGAGGATAAGGGACGACTTTAACAGGCTTTTTGGCAAAAAATCTGACGCTGAAAAGCTGGTCACAAAGCTTAACAAGGATGTTGATGAGCTTAAGAAGGAATTCCGCGATCTGTCCAACGAGGCGATGGTTGTTAAGCTAAGCTCAAAGTCAAAGAAGGTGGCAGAATATCTGAAAGAGTTTGAATCAAAGTTTGACAAGCTCGAAGCTAAAAAAAAGAGTTTTGGAAAGGAAGTGCAAGCGCTCTCATCTATACTGAAGAAAATATAGGGCGCGCTGCGTAAAAAAGAGGTGTGTTTATGAAACCGCGGAAGCGCAAGAAGGCAGTTGCAGTTATGAAGGGCACTGCCTCAAAGAAAAGCGCTGAAAAATTAGTCGCTTCTTCTCCTATTACAAAGAGGCTTATTGCAGCCAAGGCTAAGAAGAGAAAGGCAGGTAAAACAGAAGAGGAGAAAGTCAATCTTATCACTTCTTACGAATTCGAAAGCCACGATGTAGCTGTCCTTATAAGAATATACTCGAAAAGAGGAGATTACGTGCCGACTTATGAGGTGAACATACCACAGATAAGCGCAAACACTGAAATCGTTCTTGAGAGGATAAGGCACGAGCTCATACAGCAGGTCAACCTTGGAATAATAGAGATAATGGACACTAACAAGGCAACCGCGATAGAGGACAGTTTCAAGGAGGCTATTGACATTCTTATCAAGAAATACTTCCCGAACCTGGATGAAAAGACCCTTGAGCTGCTTAAGGCATACCTTATACAGAAAAGCCTCGGCCTTGGCGATATAGAGATACTTATGGATGACAATGACGTTGAGGAAATAGCTGTCAACAGCTCAGGCGAGCCAATCTGGGTTTACCACAGGAAGCACGGCTGGCTAAAAACAAACATCATTCCTCAGAGCGAGGACCAGATAAGGCATTACGCATCAACAATAGGCAGGAAGGTGGGGAGACAGATAACAATCCTCACCCCGCTTATGGATGCAAATATGGGCTCAGGTGACAGGGTCAATGCTACTCTTGCGCCGGTAAGCCTGAGGGGGAACACAATCACGCTCAGGCAGTTTGCCTCAAAGCCATGGACAATAACAGATTTTCTTGAGAAAGGGAGCATTGAGCCTTTTGCAGCAGCCATAATCTGGCTTGCTGTCCAGTATGAGATGTCAGTTCTCATAGCAGGCGGAACAGCTTCAGGAAAGACCTCAATGCTTAATGTCATCTCAAACTTCTTCCCGCCAAACCAAAGAATAATCTCTATTGAGGATACCCATGAGCTGCAGCTGCCAAGGTTCCTCCACTGGGTGCCCCTGATTACGAGGCTGCCTAACGTTGAGGGCAAGGGTGAAATAACAATGCTTGACCTGCTTGTAAACTCGCTCAGAATGAGGCCTGACCGCATTCTGGTAGGTGAGATTAGGAGGAAGAAGGAGGCAGAAGTTTTGTTTGAGGCGATTCACACAGGCCACTCCGTTTACGCAACGATACACGCCAACAACGTTCACGAGACCGTAACAAGGGTTACAAGCCCGCCGATTGACGTCCCGAAAACAATGCTTCCTGCAATATCGCTTATAGTTGTCCAGTACAGGAACAGGCGCACCGGCATAAGGAAGCTTTTCCAGATTGCCGAGATAACTCCTGAAGCAACTGCAAACGTTTTGGTTCAGGCAGACCTGAAGAAAGACAGGCTAGTTAGGGTGAATAAGTCGAAGGCTTTTATGAATTCGCTTGAGCTCTACACAGGCATGTCACTAGGCTCAATCAACAAAGACGTTCAGGAAAAGGAGCTTGTTCTAAAGTGGCTCATGAAGCAAAAAATAAACGGCGTTGATGAAGTTGGCCGCGCAATGGCTGAATATTACATTAATCATGACAGTTTTATGAAACTGGTTAGAAGCGGGAAGGGGTTAAATTAGATAGTTTTTATTGGTGAATGAAATGGGTATTGCACTATTTAGGATGATTGCCACTTCTTTCCCCGGCTTAGGGGACAGGCTTGTCCAGGCAGGCCTGCACGAGCGGCCTGAAGAATTTATCCGGAAGTCATTCCTGATTGCTTTCTACCTTACAACTTTTGTCATCTTCATATTAACAGTCATTTTCA
>JAFGRH010000008.1 GCA_016935265.1 Candidatus Woesearchaeota archaeon
ACATGTCCCTTAAGACATCCCTTTCCTGCGGGGTAAGGGGCTTGTCGTAACGTGGCGCCCTTGTGTCTCTCTGCTGCGGCGGCTGTGGCCTTCTCTGCTGCTGTTGCGGCTGTTGCTGCTGAGACCTTCTTCTTGAGTCTTCCTCATCTGACCTCGGCATCTCCATCTTGACCTGCTCAACAGCTACTCTGGAGCGTATGGCCTTGTGGATTTCCTTCTTGGCAAGCTCCTCTACTTCCTTTCCGTCAGGTGCTCTGGCTACGTAATCAATGTCAGCCACTGCTATTAGCTCCTTTGTGATGAGCTCGCCTCCCCTATCGCCGTCAACAAAGGCGGTTATGACCTTTTTCTTGCCGAGCTCTCCTATGGTCTCAGGAACTGAGGTTCCGCTCATGCCTATTACGTTCTTGATGCCGTGCTTAAGCAGGTTCAGGACATCTGCCCTGCCCTCTACAACTATAATTTCATCACTCTCATCAATTGCAGGGCCTGCAGGCAGCCGGTCCTTTCCGTACTGCTGTATCTCCATAACGCGTACAGAATAGGTTACCTCGTCTGCCAGCTCCTGTGAGTCAGGCATGACTTTGTCCATTAGGTTCTTGAGCAGCTCCTTTGCCCTTGCAACGACAAACTGCCTCTTGGAAACGCGAACGTCCTCTATGCCCTCGACTTTTATGCGGGCATTGCACGGGCCTATCCTCTGGATTATCTCAAGGGCCGCGGCAACTATGGCAGTTTCCGCTTTGTCAAGAGAAGAAGGAACAGTTATTGCCCCTGCTGTCTTGCCCCCTTTTGTGTCTGCATTGACCTCTATTCTGCCTATCCTTCCTGACCTCTGGAGTTCCCTGAGCTCTAATTCTGCTCCGAGAAGCCCCTCTGTCTGTCCGAATATGGCGCCTATTACGTCTGGCTTGTCAACAACGCCGTCTATCTGGATATTAGCGTGTATTATGTACTTTGCTGATACAGGACTTATCTTTCCCATTCTAATCCCTCCAACTTTATTCTAGGGTGTAGAAGAAATGTTGCATGTTTTGTGATGCAATGAACATTATGATCATCTCCTACAAATAGAACAAGCTCTTACTCGCACTCTTCCGTAACCAAATGAATGAATGAAACAATGATAATCGCTTGTCCTATTTCCCTATGTTTTGATCGTGAATATGGTGCCCGCGACACTAACCCCCAAGTTCATAGCTTGAAAGATTCGCACTCCCTCGGATAACTCTCGTGGCGGGCTGGACTGCGCAAGAGTGTCTCTCATTCATCGCCACTAATGCAATAGCAGCTAATGAAAGGACCCATTTGCACAGTGAGTGACAGTCTGGGTGAAGGTAAGGTAGTATATATAGTTTGCTATAGTAAAAGGTTTATAAACAGGAGCATAATAGCAGCCCCATGCCTCGCCATATGAAGGAGAAGTTCAAGACTTTTGGGGATGTATTTGACAGGTTTACTGAGAGGAACCTGTTCGTTCTTAGCAGCAAGGGCTACTTTGAGGAGGACACACTAAGCCCTATTTCCATAGGAAAGGAGGGTAATGTGTTCAGCGCTAAAAGGGGCGATGGAAGCGTAGTTGTTAAGATTTACAGGCTTGAAACTTGCGATTTCGGGAAGATGTACTCTTACATAAGGCCTGATCCCAGGTATGCTGACCTTAAGGGGAAGAGGCGGGAAATCATATTTGCCTGGGCGCAGCGCGAATACCGCAATCTGCTTGCTGCAAGGGAAGCAGGCGTTAAGGCACCCATACCGATAGCAATTATGAAGAACATACTTATTATGGAGTTTATTGGGGATGAAAATCCTGCTCCTAAGCTTAAGGATGCAATTCCTAAGAATAAGAAGAAGTTTTTTGATGAGGTTGTTAAGAACATGCAGAAGTTCTACAAGGCAGGATTTGCGCACGGAGATTTGTCCTCTTTTAACATACTGAACCACAACGAAAGCCCTGTTTTCATTGACTTCTCGCAGGCAATGCCGCTAAAGGCGCCTAATTCTGACGAGATGATAGAGAGGGACTGCAGGAACATTGCCACTTATTTCAGTAAGCTAGGAGTTAAGGCTGATGAAGAAAAACTGCAGAAGATGTTGAAAAAATAAAAAAAAATCTTCATTGCCGCTGGGGCAATGAAGAAAAATCGTGCCTTCATTGGTTGTTGGGGGTGGTAAAATGAAGGCAAGAACCACTCACCTTTTGTGGGTGATCATGAGACGATCTCTATGCCGAGTTCGTCGTCTATTTTCTGCTTCCTTTCTCTGTCAGCAGCCCTTGAGTCCATCTTGCCGAGTATCCATGGGCTCTTGACGCCGGTCATTATTGTCATCACGGTTAGCTTTCCCTTCATGTTGTCTGCTATCCTTGCTCCCCAGATGACATTTGCGTCTTCGTCAAGGCTCTCTGTTACCAGTTCGCCTATCCTGTTTACCTCGTCAAGTGTCATGTCAGGCCCGCCGCAGATGTGGATTAAAGCGCCTGTTGCTCCCTTGTAGCTTATGTCAAGCAGAGGGTTGCTTAGAGCGCCATTAACTGCCTCGTCCACTCTGTTGTTTGTGTCAGATGCACCTACTCCAATTGCAGCTACGCCTCCGTTGCTCATTATTGCCTTTACGTCAGCATAGTCGAGGTTCACGAGGGATGGAACTGCTATTGTTTCGACTATTCCCTTTATCATCGTGGCTATGAGCTCGTTTGCAACGGCAAATGCCTGCTGGATTGGAAGGTTTCCTGCTATCTGCACTAATCTGTTGTTGTCGATAACTATTACTGTGTCTGAGACCTGCCTTAGCTGCTGCAGTCCGAATTCTGCCTTGTCTATTCTTGCTCTTTCAATCTTGAAAGGCATTGTTACTGTGCCTATTACTATTGAGCCTGTTTCCTTGGCTACTTTTGCAACTACCGGGGCTGCGCCTGTGCCTGTTCCGCCGCCCATTCCTGCGCAGACAAATACCATGTCTGAGTCCTTAAGGTCCTCTTTTACTTCCTGCAGTGTTTCCTTAGCTGCTTCTGCGCCCTTTTCCGGAAATCCTCCTGCTCCTAGGCCGCGAGTAAGGTCCCTTCCAAGCAGGAATTTCTTGTCAGCATCAGAAATGTCAAGGTGCTGCTGGTCTGTGTTGCAGGCAATTATTTCAGCGCCGCTTATTGACTTCTTGTGAAGCCACGACACCATGTTGTTGCCCGCGCCGCCAACACCGATAACCTTAATATTAGCTTGGCCTGGTATTGATTTCCCTATGTTCTGCTGTTCGGCTGTTTTTAATGCGTCTTGCACGATAAAATCCATTTTTCCACCCCTCTTGTTTTGTAGTTTTTTTATTATCTGCTATAACACAACCTTTTCAGCACCATAATCTTTATAAGCCAGTTATGTCTATAGCCTCTCTAGAAGTTGTTTAATTGCTTACGCCAATAAGCAGTTGAACTGTTTCAAGGTTTTATAAGTGCTAAAGTTTCAAGCCCAAAGAAACTTTTCGCGTTCAAAAAACCAGTTTTGCGCCAACAAAACTGAGTTTTTAAATAATTCTTTATTCTATAACATAACAAATATTTAAGTATTTATGAAAATCGAAATATAGCTTATAAAATATACTCTATCCATACCAATATACGGAAGTATATAAAGAAGGCATAAAGAATGTAATTTCCGGAGAGTTTTTATGACGGAAGAGTCATTAAATTATTTCATACGAAGTATGACTCTTCTCAGAAGATGTTTCCTATTACGATTCCTATCAGCACACCTATGACCATGCCCATAAGGAAATCACCCATTCCCTTTGTGAAGTAGAAGTGGGAGAGCGCTGTTGGGCGCTGCATTGCAAGGTATGCTGTCAGAAACTTATGCGCATCAGGAACATTTGACTTTTTAAAGTTTTTACTTACCAATCCTATCAAACCCCCTTTTTGTTTATGCGAACTTATGCTCTTGGTCTTTGCTGCCTTTTTCTTAATGGCAACTTTCTTGGGCTTATTCTTAGGGAGCCTTATCTTGGCAGGCTTTGGCCTTGTGGCGTTCTTAAGCTCCTGCTTTTGTTTCGGAGCTTTCACAACTGTAGTTACCACTTTTGGGGTCAGTTCTGCTAACCGCTTTGTTATTGCCTTTGATGCCTCCAGGGGGCTTTTTGCCTTTGAAAGCTCGCCTGCAAGCCTTTTATCCTTGTAGACTTCCCTTACCCATGTTGAGAAATCGCTTCTTTCGGCATTTACGTGATGCGAGTAATCATTCTCCGCAATCCTCAGAAGCTTGTTGCGCAGCTCTTCAACAGTTCGCACTATGCTGCCGTCCACCAAGTGGAATGCCTTATCCCCGGCATCTTGTCTTAGGTTCATCCTACTTTCGCTTTTTCTTCAGTTGTGAAATCCTTTTCTTGACTGCGTTAGCTGCTGCTGACTGCCTCTTCACCTTGAAGAGATTTGCAGCAAGGGCCTTGTCACCTATGATGTCCTTCACCCAGCTGGTAAAGTCGTTTCTCTCCTTGTTTACGTGGTGCTTGAACTGCTCTGCGCTTATTCCCTTCAAAGCGCCGGCAAGCTCCTCCATATTCTTCAGCGTGCCTCCGTTGTACACCCAAAAAACCTTGTCAGGGGCAACATCAGCCAGATAGTTTTTTTTCATTTTCTCACCTGCTTATTTTTTTGACTATGTTCCTAAGAACAGCTATCTCTGCCTCTGCCTGAGAGCTAACTTTTGAAAGCTCTTCGGCGAGTTCGCTTTCGTCCATCACTTCCCCAACCCATTTCTCGAAGTCGTTCTTGAACTCGTTTACGTGGTGTGAGAAGACGTCATTGCTCATGTCGTGCAGGGCGTCAGCAAGCTCCTTCAGGTCCTTTACTATGCGGCCGTCGCAGACCACAAAGGTGCACTCATTCGGAGCTTCTCCAAGTATCTGCCTCTTTATGGTAATCTGGACCTTAGAAGACTTTGGAGACTTCCTTTTCCTTGCCCTCTTTCTCATAATATCACCTCTTTTTAACTAAGCTACGACCTTCATTGCAGTGCGCTGCGTCAGGTCCTTGAGTATGTTCATGAACGTTATGAATGCCTCGTAGGGGCTGTCATGCGGGTTGAAGTACTTATGCACATCGCCGTCGCTAAACCACTTTGTGCACATGTAGTAAAACAGGTCAGAGCACTGAAGGCGCCTCCACTCCTTCAGCAGGGCTTTGTCGCCGCTGTTTTTTATCGGCTCCTCAAGCTCGTAAAGCTTCTGCAAAGCAGCGCGCTGCATGTCATTGCCTGTCCACGCGCTTAAGTCCCTTTCCAAATCTGCCCACGATACCATGTAGGGCATGTCTAAGTCTGCAACCGGCTTGTAGCTCCTGACAAGCTGGCTTGGCGTCTTGAAGTCGTTGTCAGGGTGCTTTGAAAGCTCCTCAGGCATTTTTTTGAGGAAGTTGAATATTCCAGTTTCGGGCCACTGGTGCTCGCCAAAGGTCTCATAGTCCATAAAAAGGTTCACGCAGTTGCCGCTTCCGTTTATTGCGCTTACCCAGCTGCCGAACTTTTCTGCTGTAAGGGGCCATTCCTTCCATCCCCTGTTCGAGAACCTGAAAGCTATGTCATCAGAAAGCCTGTAATTCTTGAGCAGAAGCTTCATCTTGCTGCCAGGAACTGAGTAGATGAAGTTAGGGCTCCTCCAGCCGAGAACGTGGTCTGCTCCTTCTGCAAGTACTGCCTTATATCCCAAACGCTCCACCTCTTTTCCCAACTCATTGCTGTATATGAGCTCTGTATTCCTGAAAACTGTCGGCGAGTATTTAAATAACTTTCTTATTTTCCGCCTGTGGAGCCTGACCTGGTCTGCGAACTCTTTTTTCGAGTAAAGGAAAGCAAGGGAGTGGTTGTAGGTTTCGTCAAGCACCTCAACGCGCCTTGTCCTGACAAGCTCCTGGAACGACTCCAGCACCTCTGGGGCGTACTCGCTGAACTGGTCAAGGATAACCCCTGAAAATGAGTAGCTTATCCTGAATTCAGGGTGCTTTTCCAGCAGGCTAAGCATTATTTTGTTTGTAGGCAGGTAGCATTTTCTTGCAACCCTGCTCAGCACGGCCCTGTTTTTGCCCTCGTTGAAATAGTTGCTTCTCTTCCCTATGTCAAAAACGCTGTACTGCTTAAGCCTGTAGGGCTGGTGCACCTGGAAATAAAGGCATATGCTAACCATTTGTAACACCTATTTTTGCAAATACTTCAAGGCACCTTTTTGCTGAGTTGTCCCAGCTTATGTTCGTTGCCTCGTTATTGCCGTTTTGCTTGAGGGTTGTTCCGAGCTCCGGGTATTCTAGCACGCCGAGTATCATGTCTGCCATCTTGTCCACATCCCAGAAGTCCACCTTTAGGCAGTGGCTTACGACTTCTGAAACGCCTGACTGCTTTGATATTATCACAGGTGTTTTGTTTATCATTGCTTCCAGGGCGGTTATTCCGAATGGCTCTGATACAGAGGGCATAACGTAAAGGTCAGCCATCCTGTATGCGTCGTGCACTTTTTGCTCGTTGAGGAAGCCTGTGAAGAGGACGTTTTCAGCTATTCCGAGCCCTGCTGCTGTTTCTATCATCCTTCTTTCCATGTCGCCGCTCCCAGCCATTACGAAGTTGGTGTCTGGGTTGTGCTCCAGGACCTTTTTCGCTGCGTAGAGGAAGTACTCAGGGCCTTTCTGCAGGGTTATCCTGCCGAGGTAAAGGACTGTTTTGTTCTTTTTCTTGTGCCTGGCTAAGTGCAGCGGCGCGGGGATTACTGCGTTGTGCACGACGTGTATCTTTTCTGCAGGCACGTCATAATGCTGGAGTATCTTGTTTTTTGTGAAGTTGCTGACTGCTATTACAGCTGAAGCTGCCTTCATTCCCTGAAGCTCTGCGTCATAAACGTACTGGTTTGCACCATGCCCCCCTGTGCGGTCAAACTCTGTTGAGTGGATATGCACTATAAGGGGTTTTTTGGAGACTTTCTGCGCCTCAATTGCTGCCTTGAACGTCATCCAGTCGTGCGCGTATATTACGTCGTGAGGCTCGGTGGCGGCTATGATGCCTGCTTTTTGGGAGTACTTTTCTATTTCCTCGAAAAGGTTCTGCCCGTACATCTGAATGTTGCCTTTTTTGCCCCTCAGCCGCTTAA
>JAFGRH010000044.1 GCA_016935265.1 Candidatus Woesearchaeota archaeon
AAGGGCTACAGCGAAGCGATAGCTGAGATTCTGAAAAGCAGCAGGATGAGAAAAGAGCTGTCAAGAAAGGGAATAAAGAACTCAAAAAGGTTCAGGTGGAAGGAGAGCGCGAAGAAAACTATAGGCGTTTATGAAAAGCTTGGCACCTCTTAAATCAGCTCGTCGTAAAAAGAGGAAAGCCGCTTTGCTATTACAGGATAATCCCAGTTCTTCATGTGATTTTTGAGGAATTTAATGTGTTCAGCACGGCTCTCCCTTTTATTTATGCAGGTTACGATGTTCTCAGCCAGCTTTTTGAAGTCATTCACTTCATGGTATAATGCGTGCCCGCCGTAAACAGATGTGTGGGAGCCTATTGTCGAAAGGCAGAGCGGGATTCCCATGGCAGATGCCTCGTAAGAAACAAGCCCTTGGTACTCGTCTGCCGCAGGGTGCACGAAAACATCGCTTATGGAGTAAATCTTCCTCAGGACTTCAGCGGGCTGGAAGCCCGTTACCACGACAGAATCTGATATTCCGAGCTTGGCTGAGGTTTCCTTAAGCGATGGGAGACCCTGCGCGTGGAGCATGTCCGTTCCCACTATTACAACCTTGGCTGTTGGCACGCTTTTCCTGACAATGGTGAGCGCCTTTAGCAGGACATCAAACCTCTTAAGCTTGCGGACATTTGCAACAGCAACTATTACCTTGTCAGACTGCTTAATTCCGAATTTCTTCCTGACGCCGTCCGCCTTTGCTTTTTTTGAAAAGAATTTGTAGTCTATTGCGAGAGGGATGTGCGTTATCTTTTTCTCGGGGATAAGGTATTTGCGGTAGACCCCGCATTCGTAAGGCGTTACGGCAAGTATGCGGTCGAACCTGCGGAAAAGTACAGCGCTGCCCAGCGCTATGGCGAAGTTTGAGCCCATATAGTAAGTAAATGGGCGGATGACCTTGGTGTTAGGAAGAAGTGAGGAAAGGGTTGTTGGAAGGAAAGGGCGAAGATTCGCGTGCAGCAGGGCCTTTTCTTTCCTTATGTAATTCAGCAAGCTTAAAGTTTTGTCAAACCGCCTTATTGGAAAGCCCCTGAAGTGCTCCAGCGCTGCTTTGTCGTTGGCAAACTTTGTTTCTATAGTGCGGTCGCCCTGCGCTCTAAGCGTGACGAATTCGCATTCGAAGCCCTTCTTCCGCATTACCTTTGCAGGGAGCAGGAAATAGTCCTCTTCCTCCTTCATGGGAATAGGATAGGGGTAGCAGTTAACCAGCTCGATGAATTTTTTATGCTTTTTCATTAGGAAACCAGTTTATTTTTTAGCGACAGCAACGATTTGCTCGCCCAAGTTTTTGGTAATGTCTGAAAAGTCGATCATGAATTCCCTTATAGCAAGGGGAATTGATTTGCTTTTTACAGGGAACAGGAAATTCGGCGAGGTCATCTTCACTATAAAAAATTTGTTTCGCATAAGCTGCCTCTTCAGTATTTTCGGGGTGTATGCCCTTATGTGCCCGATTGAGTTAGGGCTTACGCAGTACTCGACGCCGTTTGGGTAGCCGCCAAATAGCAGCCTGATTCTGCTTGTAAGCGAAGCAACGTTAGGAGTGGTAAGGAAGAGAAGCCCTCCTTTCTTCATAACCCTGTAGATTTCTTTGATTAGGGATTCTGTGTCGAAAATGTGCTCTATAACTTCGCACAGGATAACCGCGTCAAACCTGCCGCTTTCGTAGGGGAGCTTTTTTTCGATATTGCAGACCTTTGCCTTGACACCGCTGCGATTGGCACGCTGGACTGCCTTCCCTGCTATGTCGACGCCCTCTGCATCAAAGCCGTACCTGTTCTTAATCATAAGGGCGAAAGAGCCGTCCCCGCAGCCGACGTCAAGAAGCCTTTTCCCCTTTCCGTTCGGGCAATATTTTCCAATAAGCCGGTAAACCTTCTTCAGGTTGAACTTATTGTCTTCCCATTCGCTGATTTCTGCAAATTTTTTTTCGCTGAATAAAGCAGGATCCATTTTATGTTAACTTTCGTCAATAAGGCCTTTGGATTTCATCTCTGATTCGGCCTTTTCCAGCATGTCGACCGCTTCCTCTTTCTCTGCCCATCCGGCCAGTTCTGTCATGCCGTCCTCAAAGGATACTTGCGTCTTAAATCCGAGCTTTGACTCTATCTTGGAGGTATCGGCAAAGCAGTGCCTGACATCCCCCTTCCTGAATTTCTCTGTGATTTTGGGACTTATTTTCTTGCCGTAAAGCTTTGCAAGAGTCTCTGCAATCCCCTTTATGGTTTTCGGGTTTCCTGAGCCAACGTTAAAAGCCTGGTAATCAGCGCTTTTTGACTCCATTGCCATGAGGTTTGCACGGGCTACATCATGCACCGAAATGAAGTCCCTTGTCTGAAGCCCGTCCTCGAATATGACAGGGCTGTTGCCGTTTTTTATGCGGCTCATGAAGATTGCTGCCACGCCCGTGTATGGGTTTGAGAGGCTCTGCCTCGGCCCGTAGACGTTGAAGTACCTCAGCGAGACAGAGGGAACGCCGTAAGCCTTTCCGACAGTAAGCGTGATCTGCTCCTGCGTTGACTTTGTTATTGCGTAAATGCTGTTCTGGTGGAGCGGCTTTGACTCAGGGGTCGGGATGGGCTTCAGCTTTGAGCTGCAGTTTGGGCAAAGGAGTTCCCATACCTTCTCCCTCATCTGTTTCTCAGGCCTTAGCGGTGGGTAAACAATGCCGCATTTGGCACATTCGTAAGCGCCCTCGCCGTAGCTGCTCATGGAAGCTGCAACAAGGATTTTTTTGATTGAATGATTTTCGTTTGCGATTATGTGGAGAAGGTTTGCCGTGCCCATGACGTTAGCATCGCAATAATGCTTTATCTCGTACATGCTCTGGCCAACGCCGACGGCAGATGCCTGATGGAAGACTATTTCAGAATCAGCAACTGCTTGCCTGAACTGCCCGTAATCTGAGACGTCTCCCTTTATGAACTTAGCTTCCTTGTTCAGGTAGGAGGGCTTTTTCCCGCGGTGAACCTGCTCGGTAAGGTTATCGAACACAGTTACATCATGCCCTTTCTTCAAGAGCTCATCAACAATAAAAGAGCCGATAAAGCCCGCTCCCCCTGTAACCAAAACTTTGTACGCCATTGAACAGTGCCTAACTGCGCTTGTTTTTAAATTTTACTTATGGAGTTGATAAATCTGCGTGCCTGTGTTTTCATTGCTGTAAACAAGGCTGTGGTTCCTGAAATCATCAAGTATTGTTGCGTTCAGGGCTGCTCCGGGCTCGACGGGAAATTCCTCGTTTATCCAGACAAAATCGTAACCCTTTCCGGGATTTGAGTCTGAGTGGCGGGCTATGTTGTAGCTCAGGCACTGCCCGTGGTAATAGAAAAGGCTTTCTTCAGGGGTGTTTTCCCTTACCCATGCGAAGTCCTCATCATATGCAGACCATGTTCCTGATGCGATTGCTGACTTTGCGAATTCTGCAGCGGCGAAGCAGAAGATTATGGCTGAAAATACGAGCACAGAAATCTTGGCTGCCCTCGTTCGCATAAGCTTTTCAAAGCCAAGCGCCCAGAAAACAGCGAGGGCGGGAAATACAGGAAGGACAAGCCTCGTGTATGCTGCATTCAGGTTCATGATGTACAATAGAAGCCCTGCGGCGTTGAAAGCAATCCAAAAGTAAAGGAGCTTTGCAGGGCCTTTCTTTAAGGTAAGCATGCCGATAATCAGCGGCAGTGAAAAAATGAGGGTTGCGATGAACCATCCTGACAGAAGGACCGGCTTCAGCGGGAGCGAGTAGCCAAACAGAAGTGATGCGCTGCCGAGAGGAACGCCGAAAAGAGAGAGGTAAGCCTGAAGGACATGCGCAGGGTTGAAGATGTGCAAAACGCTGAAGGTTACTTCGCTTCCCTGCGGAACGATTGTGCCGCCGATGATTGAGTAGAGGAAAGGCCAGAAAGGGTTTCCAAGGTGAACCGTGTTGCGGACAAACCACCATATCCCGGTGGAAAGGCACGCTGCGATGAACACAGCCGAACTTTTCAGGAGCTCTTTTCCCTTAAAGCCCCAGAAGAGCATAAGAAGCAGGAGCGGGAAAGTAAATAGTGCGTTCTGCTTTGAGAGCATTGCCAATCCGAAAAAGATTCCTGAGAGAAGGACCCTTTTCTCAAGCATGAAATAAACGCTGCCTGCTACAAAAAAGGTCACGAATGCCTCGACAAAGGCAAGTGAGCTGTAGTAAAGGTGTATCGGGATGAATGCCATGAAAATTGTTGCGAAAAACGCGATTTTGCTGCTGAAGAGCCTTTTTGCAATAAGGTAGACGAAGACAAGAGTGAGTGTTCCGAACAATGGCGAGACCATCTTTAAGCCAAATTCGGCAGCTTCAGGACCGAATATTCCGAAGAGCTTGTAGAAAGCTGCGCTTACAAAGTGGAAAAGGGGCGGTGCCCAGAAGACATCCCTTCCGCCGCCAAAAGCCTGGAAGAGGGGTATTTCGAGATTAAGCGCCATGAACCTTGAAACAGCAGCGTGCCAGCAGGCATCCCCTCCAACGTGGGAGATGGCTGCAAGAGCGAACCTCAGAATGCCGCCAATTACTATTACCAAACCGGCAAGTCTGGCATAATTGAAGCGGGAACTCATTAATGACGAGAATAAGAATAAATTTAAAAAGTTATTGAAATGCTTTCAGGATATGGGGGATGCGGAGACAATCACGAGGAATACAGGGTCGCTTTTCATAGGCGAGATAGTATCAAGAGCCCTCTACATGCTTTTCTTCATAGTTCTCGCAAGGGAGCTTGGCGTTTCTGATTTCGGGCTTTACTCTTTCGTTTTCGCAATAGCCAGCATATTCCTTATTTTCTCTGACATGGGGCTTGCAATGATTCTCGTGAGGGAAGTTGCCCGCGACAAAGCAAAATCGCGGGAATACCTCAGCAGCATTTTCTCCTTTAAGATTTTTGGAAGCTTTGTAATGGCAGCAGCTGTCTCTGCCTTCTTCGTTTTATTTGGAGTGCGGGAAACAGCGCTCGCAATAGCCATAGTTATGCTTGCCAGCTTTTTTAACGCGATAACAGAGCCAATGAGGAACACTTTCCTTGCCTATGAGAAGCACCATTACTATGCGATGATGGCCGTTTTTGAGCGGGCAATAACAACAGGGCTGGGCCTTGCATTCCTGCTGAGCGGAAAAGGGCTTCTTGCTGTTTTGTGGGTTTTTGTAATCTCTTACGCAATAAACTTTGCAGTGAGCACGATTCTTGTGGTTAAGAGGTTCACGCGATTTTCAATTAAGATAGATGTATCGAAATGGGTCAGCCTTTTGAAGAAGTCATGGCCTTTCCTGCTGTCAGCGCTATTCATCACCTTTTATTACAGGGCAGGGCTGATAATGCTCAAGCTCATGCTGAAGAGCAACGAGCCTGCGGGATTCTTTAATTCTGCCTTCGGCCTTGTGGATGCGCTTTCATTCATTCCCATAATGCTTGTTACGGCTGTTTTTCCTGCGATGTCAAGGTTTCACTTAAGCTCAAAGGAAAGCCTGAAAATACTCTACGAAAGGGCGTTCCGCTACCTTGCGCTTGTTGCCCTGCCGATTGCCTTCGGCACAACGCTTCTTGCAGGCAGGATAATGGGCTTTCTCTACACTTCTGAGTACAGCCCGGCTGTCCTTGCGCTGCAGATTCTAATATGGTCAGAGGTCTTCCTTTTCTTCAACTATTTGTTAGGGTACATGCTTAACGCAATAGACAAGCAGTTCCTTTTCACAAAGACGACAGCAATCTACCTTTTAATCAACATAGCGCTGAACCTGTTCGTAATACCAATTTATGAGCACACAGGGGTTGCGGCAGTGGCTGTTGTTACGCAGCTTGCAGGCTTCATAATGCTCCTCTACTACTGCTCAAAGAACGGGTACAGGGTAAACCTCGCAAAGATACTTGCAAAGCCGCTCATAGCCTGCCTTGTTATGACTGCGGTAATAATAGCAGCTTCAGGGCTTAACCTTTTCCTTATACTGGCTGCGGCTTCACTGGCATACTCCGCAATTATTCTTCTTGTTAAGGGTGTTGGCAGGGA
>JAFGRH010000045.1 GCA_016935265.1 Candidatus Woesearchaeota archaeon
ATTAGACGACACGCGCTTTACACTTTCTAAGGATTAATCAAACCTTTGTTTATATCCCCTACTGCCTGGCGACCAGTGACCAGTACGCTCATTAAGCTGAAGTGGCAGAATTAAGATATTCTAAAGGCTGAAAAGCAAATCTGAAAAGTTTCCGTATTTGTCCGGTGGTTCTTTCGTCACGATAAATTTAAAAAAGAAAGGGGAATCCAATAGCCAGATGCCTCCGTAGCATAGTAGCTATTGCGGCAGACTTGTATATCCTAAGAAATCTGCAGGTCGGGGGTGCAACTCCCCCCGGAGGCTTTGCTCTTTCTCAAATTTTCCAGCAGAAGAGAAAAGCCGACGCAGGAGGCTTTCCTTAACACACCTGCTCTTCCTCGCACTCTTCAGCCATTATCTGCTTGCACTCCTCGCTGATGTAGTCCGGACCCACTACGGGGCAGCTGACTTGCGAGCCGTCTGCAAGATAGTAAGTTGAGCCGCCTCCGAGAAGGCTGCTGACAACATGAATCCTTTCTCCGCAGATGTAAACGCTGTCCACATTCTCATCTTCACAGAATTTTGCTGCTTTTTCCTGAAGAGTTTCGCAGGGCTCCTCCCAAATCCTTATGCACTTCTGCTTTGCCTCGCACCAGCTGTAGCCGGCAGAGGGTATGCAGCCGTGCTCATCCCTGTCGCCGCCTACAAGCGGGACTGTCTCATTAGTGCAGCCGACCAAGAAAAGCAGGACAAGGAAAGATAGGATTTTTTTCATTATAAAATCACCTTTTCCATCTTAGCAAAGCCAATTTAAATATTCTTTGATACGACAAAAAGAAAAAAAAGGGAGCTTTGCAGCTCCCGAAGCTCAGTAAAGCACGCGCCACAGTATCCTGCTAGCGAAGGTGAATGCGGGCGCAGGGCTTTATAGCGCGCCTGTGAAGTTTACTGGCAGCATTATTCTTTAGCTGGTTTTTCGGACTTTCCCTTCTTTGACTTTTTACCCATTTTAACCTCCTTTGCGGAAATTTGCTGTCAAAGCTGGATAAATGACTATTTAAACTTTATTATTCCATAACATATGAATTAGTTAAGCTAAGATTAACCAGTTTAGCAGAAAACTTTAAAAAGGAGGGGTAGCAAGAAGGGTATATGCACGCGATAAGCAGGTATACAATAACAAAGGTACAGCTGCCGCTTGAGAAGGACATAGGGAGCAGGATAAGCTGGCTTTGCTCCTCCCTTGGCTTCCTGGAAAAAAGGGACAAGGACAGGACAGCCATGAAAATACTGGAAGCGCTGATTAAGGCGCTCCCTTCAGGAAAAGGGTTAACAAGCGATGAGCTGACAGAGGTGGTTAAGCCCACAAGGGGCTCTGTCATTTACCACCTGAAAAAGCTAATGAAAGCGGGGATAATTGTCAAGATAGAGTCGCGTTACGAGCTCAGGCAGAAGAGCATGGTAAAGACCCTGGAAGACCTGCAGGTTGAGATTAACAGCGCAATTGAAGGCATGAAGGAAGCCTGCGCAGAGATTGATGAAGAGCTCGGATTAAGGTAACGCAGATGGCATTTGTGGGGGATGTAAGTTTTGAGAGGTTTGTTCTCTTTTTTCTTTTGATTGTATGCACGATTATTTTAGGGAATGGTATTGGAGCTTACCTGAAAAAGCACTTCAAGCTTAAGGAACAGAGGTCTTGGTTCTTTCTCGCCCTGCCAAAAGTAATAATGTACGGGATATACTTCTTCGGCTTTTATTACGGAGTAGACAAGATTATTGCTTTCGACATACAGGCTTTTGCAGCTGCGTTCGGAATAATAGGCGTTGTTGTTGCTTTCTCATCCCAGCACATAATGCAGAACGTGGTTGCAGGGATAATGATATTTGCAGACAGGTCAATAAAGGAAGGGGATTATGTTGAGTTCGGCGGAAGCCTCTGCAAAGTTGTTGACGTTTCGATAAGGAAGACCAAGCTAAGGTCGAAAGACGGAAGGGTGATTGCAGTTCCTAATTCCCAGTTCATAACAGGCACCATAACAAATTACAGCAAGGGAGAGTTTTACAGGATAGACATAAGCATTGCAATAGACCCGGGAGCTGACATTGAAAAGGCTAAAAGCGTATTATATGGAATAGCAGTAGAGCACAAGGACATAGTGCCAAAAACACAGCCAAGGAAAAAATCAATCCTGCAGGTAATGCTTGAAGTACCGCCTGACATGAAAAAGTTTGAGCCGAAAATATTTGTGAAGGAAATAACAAAGTTAAAAACAGTGATTGAGCTGTGGTGCTGGATAAATGAGTTCAGGTCAAAGGAAAGGATTGTTTCTGAAGTTCTTGAGCAGGCAAAGAAGAAGCTCAGCGAAGCTGACATTCAGCTTGGATAAACAGGTTTATATAATACCGCAATAATCTTTCTCCAATGTCAATCAAATACAAGCAGAGGTGCGCCCGCTGCAAGAAAAACTACGTAATAGCAACTTGGAGGCAACGATACACTCTTTGCTACAACTGCCAGAAGAATGAGCTTCAGGGCGAAGTCAAGGACAAGAAAATGAAGAAGCTCCTTGACATACCTGAAAAGTACTACATGGAAAACGCTTTTCTTAGGGATATAAAAATCAATTACTTAAGGTACGGCAAGCTAAGCGAGAAGCAGGTAGAGGCTTTTAAGAAAGCGGTTAAAAGAATGGCTGAGCCCGAGAAAAAATGACAGTAAAAGAAAAATATTCGGGAATGTGCAGGAAGTACAAGCTCCCTCCCTTTGAAAAGCTTGACGCTGAATTCGAGCTGAGCGGCATAGAGCAGGAAGACTTCATTCTGAGGGAAGTGAGAAAGAAGATTGAGGAGAAGCTTGCCGCTGTCAGAAAGGTGATGGAAGAGGTTCTTCAGCCTGAGAGCAATCTGGCGGGCATTTACGAGAGCAGGGTCTTTTCCGAGGAGGAAAAGAAAGAACTGTTCGAGCTCTACAGGAAGATTATGAAATTCGTAAGGCAGGGCTTCGAGCTTTACGTAAAGGCTGACGAAAAGGCTGACGCAAATTTCATAAGCGCTTTCTTCAGGGAATGGGAAAGCATCAAAGCAGGGATTGGAAAAATGTCCTCAAAGCTGCAGGACTCGTGGCAGAAGGAAATGGAAGGGGATGAAAAGCTCGGCTACTTCGGCTGAAACAGGTTCTTTACGACAATAGTTGCATAGCTTCCTTTCTGCAGGGAAAAAGAAAGGATAATTTTCGACATCCCTTTGTTTAGCTCATCTTCCCCAGCTTCAGATGCCTTGAAATCCTTCGCAGCTGCAGAGAGGCTCCTCTCGCTGCCCTCTGCGCTTACAGGAAGCTGCCTTATTATGAAGTCCCTTTGGGTTATTCCTTCCTCTTTCAGGACCTCTTCTGCCATTTTGGCAATGCTTTCGTCATTTATTTCAGTTCCAAAGCCAATAAGCGGCAGCATAATTTCTCTTCCTGAAAGCTTTTCTGCCATCCTGTTCCAAAGCAGGCTCTGGTAGGAGTGGACGTAAAGCATCAGCGTCTTTTTAGGAAGCTCCTTAAGCGCTCCGACATAGTCGTTCTTTTGCCCCTCAAGATGAGATGCGATTTCAGGATAGCCTGAAATAAGCTCTGCAGCTTTCCTGAAATCCTTCTTCAGCAGCAGCTTCCCTACTTCAGCGTTGTTTGAGCTGAAGCGCTGGCTGTCAAAGTAGTTTGTGAATCTGAAATGGTTCGCCCTGAATTCATCGCAGTTTTTCTTGAAAATTGCAAGGTCAGCCTCGCTGAGGTTTCTGACAGTTATTTTGAAATCATTGCCTTCGTGGCAGCCGAGGTACAGCGGCTCTGTGCCTTTTCCTGCAGGGA
>JAFGRH010000046.1 GCA_016935265.1 Candidatus Woesearchaeota archaeon
CCTATCAGGCTGCTCGTATAGTTCTCCAAGTAAATTATATCGCATTTCCTGACTATCTCAAGCCCCCTCAGCGAGATGTCCTTCTCATCGCTGAGCCCGAGCCCTATAAGGTAAAGCGCCATAATGATAGAAAACAGCAGACTTATTAAAAAGCTATCGGATAGGGTTACAGATCCAGAGGGTGTCCGTACAATTCCTCAATTTTCCTTATCACCGCCATTTTGTGAGCTGTTTCCATTGTCTCTGCAACAGAAAGCCCAGTTATAATCCTCTCAAGCATATCCCTTTCGGCTTGCCTGTAGATATTGAAAATCCCTGTTTCGTAATCTGCTATCACATCAACAATCGTGTCAGGAGGCGCAAAATGCGTGTGGATGTTTTCTCTCTTAACACCGATGCCGATAAGGTCTTCTACCGCAAGAGTTCTCGTCTTCATAAGTTCCTTATTCCCTTCAATTACATTAGACCCCTTTTCTTCTGACTCCAAGCTTACTCCTGTCAGGTGAGCTTCGCAGTTTTCTGGGTTTAGGAGATATTCCATATCTTCAAGCATTTTTCCGTAGTCCTTTGCATTGGTATCATCATGGTGCCCCAGAATTCCCACCGGGCTTCCGCTTTTCGCGTCGCGCAGCCATGTTATAAGGCAGGGCTTAGCGCCTACTGTAACCCACAGTTCAGGGCTTAGCCCAAGCTCGTGGATATTTGAGTATTCTCCGTTCTCGTGAAGGCTTCTTACGTACATAGCTTGCCCGTTAAAGATGCCCCTATTTAAGTCTTTCTGTTTATTGTAACTTAGAAGTGGTGAATTTAAGAGCGGTAGTACTTCGCAGATGCTTCGGGCGAGATGTTGTTTATTACTATGCCTGTTGAGAACTCGTATCCAGCCCATTTTTGGAGGCGCGGCGTTATCTCAAAGTGCATGTGAAGCTCTTTCCCTTTCGGCGCGTAGTGCAGGAACATGTTGTATGGCGCGTTGAGGCTCCTTAATTTCAGCAGCACCTTCCTTATCACTGCTGCCATTTCCCTAAGCTCCGCATCAGTAAGCTCGTCAATCCCTCTAACGTACCTTTTCGGGAAAACCCAGACCTCGAAGTTGAACCTTGAAGCAAAGGGGCAGAATGCAACAACATTTTTCGTCTCGAAGCACCTGCGCGGACCTTTCCTTTCAGCTTCAATAACCTTTCCGTAGCAGCCCTTCCCGAGCTTCCTGCAGGCAGCGACTTTGTCCATTACTTCCGGCGGTATGAAAGCAGAAGAAACAACCTGCGTATGCGAATGGGTAAGGGAAGCGCCACCCTCTCCGCCGTGGTTCTTGAAAACCTGCACGTACTTTATCTTCCTGTCTTTGCTTATTTGCATTATCCTGTCCCTGTAAACTGTAAGAAGGTCCTTAAAGTGGGCTGCCGGAAGGTCCCAGAGCTGCTTTTTTGTCCTTGTTTCGGCTATTACCTCGTGCGCTCCCCACGCAGCATCCATTCTAAAAAACTTTTTGTTAAGCTCTTTTACTTTCTTTTTCTCAACAAAGGGGAACTTGTTCGGGAACCACCTCATGCGCCATGGTGAGCCAAGCCTTCCAATCTCTTTCGGAGTAAGATGCTCATTTCCCGCGGCGAAAACGTCAATGCCCCTTGATTCCTTGGGTTTTGGCTGCCTGTACTCGTTAGGCCTCTTACCCCTTTCCTTGCCTATTATAACCCATCTGTCCAGAACGTAATCCTTTCTCAGCTCCATTTTAATCCGGCAGGTCCTTAAGTTCGTAATAGCTTTGGACTATGCTTTCCATCACTTCTATGTTTTGCGCTGCGTAGGGATAACCTGGCTGAATCCTTTCAGCCTCGCGGAAGTGCTCAAGCGCAACAGCAAGACCACCTGCATTCGCGTTGTTATACCTTACGTTATTTGCAATGCTCACGCCAAGGTCAAAATGCGCCTGCGCATTTTCAGGGTTAATCTCTACAACCTTCGTGAAATGCTCTGCTGCACCGGCAAGGTCCCCCTTCTCGAAAAGAAGGATTGCAAGGCTGTTTTGCCCCTGTTCATAATCCTCGTCAGCCTCAACAGCTTTCCTGAACTCAAACTCTGCCTTTTCAAAATCACCATTTTCATAATGGATGAAGCCTAGGTTGTGGTGCGCAACAGAATTATCATCCTTTTCAACAGCCTTATTGAACAGCATCACAGCTTTTTCCATATCGCCCTGCCTAAAAAAGTAGTTGCCAAGAAAAACATAAGCATCGGATGGAATTGGGCTTATCTGGACGTCAATCGCAGCAGTCCCTATCACAGCCATAGCCAGGAATAAGAACAGCATTACCCCGAAGATAACAAGCCTGGCAACCCTCATAGTCCTACCCCTTTTCCTTTAATTTTGTTCCCCCTTAGCAGACAGAATTTTTCTTGTATATAAAGCTTGCTGAACTGAATTAACCGCCGAAACGTTTAAATAACCAGCTCCCGAATTATTGCATGTAATGTCCGCGGCATACTATTTTTTCACAGCACTCAGCTACATCGCCATATGCTGCGTTGCCCTCTACACCTTTTTTTCATGGAGGAAATCCGGCAGCGAGGAAAACACGAGCAGGTACATAGGCGTTATAGGGCTGATGATGTTCGTTCCGTCAATGATGAACGCGCTCTGGGCTTTTTCCCTTTTAGAGCCGAGCGTGCAGGACGCGTTTCTAATAAACGGGCTTTTCTCAATATTGCTCGCCCCGCTAATGCTTGTGGTAATTTACAGGCTGACAAGAAACCGCAACCTTCTCTATCTCCTTGCTCTTTTCGCAATAAGTCTTGTATCGCTGCCTTACAGCTTCTCAAAATTCTTTGTTTCACTGCTGATTGCAGCAAACCTTCTTTTCCTTATAATATCGCTTGAAGTTCTTATCATCAAGCGCTACCACATACAGTTTGCCGGCGGCATAGGAGCCCTTTACTCAATAACAGCAGTCACTTTTTCTGTCCTCCTTCTTTTCGGGGCAGAGTACTCTGAAATCTGGTGGTTTATCCCCAACATGATGCTCGCCGCAATGCTGTTTATGCTCCACCTCGACATCAAATATTACTCAATCCTTAGCCCGAAGGAGCCTGCTGAAAAGAAGCCCCGCGCGAAAAAGGTCTTTATGGGCCTTATATTTGCGCGCTACCTCCTCTACGTAATAAGCGTCGCCTCAATAACAATGATAGCGACTGTTTCGCTGCACGAGCTCGGGCACGCACTTACGGCAAGCTATTACGGCTGCGAGCCTACAAGAATAATATACGACCTTCACAACCCCCCTTACACAGAAATAGGCTGCTCAAGCCTTGGAAGTTCAGCCATTATAATAACGCTCGCTGGCATCATCTTTGTTTTCATCGCAGCAATGCTCTTCTACGCGACAGAGGGCGTCTTTACAACGCGCCTTGCAGAGCTGATGATAGGATTCGGGTTCCTTATAGCCTATACTGACCTTCAGGACCTAGGCATTTCAGAAAGCATAATCCTCCTGATTATGGTCCTTTCGGTTTTCATTGTAATTGCTGCCATAGTCAACTTTTCCCTCTTTTACATAAGCGAGCACCTTGACAGCATGCAGTCAGCCGCCCGCGGAGCGGGCTCGCATCCTATAAAAAATGGAAACAGAAGAAGAAGCAGACAGCTGGTATGAAGCAAGGAAACAAGAGCTTCTTACCAGCCTTTTGGGCTCAATAGAAAAGAAAGAGGACGTTGACAAGGCAGAGGCTCTCTATACCAAAGAGCTAAAAAAGGTTTTTGAGCAATACAAGAAAAGGAGAATTGCCGCTGCGGAAAATTCGATTAAGTCATCAAAAAAGCCTGCCCAAAAGAAAAAGCTTTTTTCAGGCATCCGCCTGCCGGTAAAATTCAGGGTGAAGTGATTATGAAGCTTTATTTGCTCATCTTTGCAGCGCTCATTGCTGCCGGCTGCTCAGATGAAATATCGCAGGAGAGCGCAGAATTGTCTGCTGTAAATTTCGTTTTGGAGCACGTCGCTTTTTTCTCCATGAACGGAACTTCAGTTGTTGACGTTCCCTCATATGACTTTAACATAGTCTCAACAAAAAAGGAAAAGGACCACTATGCTGTCAGCATGCACGTTAACAGCACGCTTGGAAACCAAACAAAGGAAAAGAGCTTTCTTGTGAAGGTTGACAGAAGGACAGGGCGCGTTTCTGAGTTTGATGGCAAAAAAATCTTCGGCTGAATTGTATATTATTTGTCTTACAAGAAGCTTACAAACGTCTTAATGTGGGTAATTCTATATTAGAAGCCTTAAGCGCTTAAAATAGAAACTTTTATAAACAAAGCACATCATTTGTCTTACAAAGCGCTTACATTTAAAAAATGCAGAAGATCACAGAGCTTGTCAACATACGCCTTCCTTCTCAGATAGTTAAGTGGCTCGACACTCTTGTTGAAAGGGGAATCTACAAAAGCAGGTCTGAGGCAATAAGGGAATTTGTGAGGCAGGTGCTTCAGAGGGAAAATGACTGATATGCTTGTCTCAGTAAGGCTGCCTGGCTCGCTCCTTGAAGAGCTGAAGAATTTTGTCAGGAAAAACCACTACCTGGACATAAGCGAGGCATTGCGCGCAATACTCAGGGAAAAGTGGGAGGCTTATTCTGACCCATATGCTTACGAACTCAGGGAGCTAAGAAAGTCCATCACAAGTGAGATGAAAGACCAGATTGCAAAGAAAAGCGAGCAGCGGCTGATTGACGAGCTGAAAAAAATGCGGGAGCGTATAAGGGATGAAAAGTAGGTCAGGAAAATCAGTTCTGGGAATTGCAGCAATAACAATACTGTTCGTTCTCTCATTAGCTGTAATGATATACTCCGAAGAGGAGAAGAGCATAGGAATAAGCCTTACTTACGGCGACAACCCCGGCTTTGACGACAATAATGACGGAGCTGAAACTCCAGACTCTGCAGTTGACTTCAGCGTTTCGCAGACTGAATTCTCTTGGGAAGTTAATGAGTCAAACCTCTGCACGCTGTGGAGCGTGTTGCCGATAGAGGATGACACTGCAGTCGTTACATGCTACGGTGCAGCGCATTGCTGCAACTTCATCGACCTGTCGCCGGCTCTCGACGCTTGGGATGAGACATTTTACCTTTTCAACGGATCTTACGGCGTTAGGAGCTCGGCACTTGTAAGCGCAAAAGTTGTCTATGTTGACTACAACATCGAGGAGCTGCTTGCCGAAATACTCTACAGCGACTGGGACACCCTAACGGCAGAGTTCGGCCAGGGCGGCATTGCTTTCTCGCAGTCAGGAATTGAAGTTACCTCCCCAACTAACTCATCACCCCTTTCAAGCGGGGAGGGCGTAATGCTCACCGTTTCTGCAGAAGCTGACAGCGTGCTTTACTCCCTTGACGGCTCGCAGAACACGACAATGCAGTGGAACAGCACAGCAGGGAGCTACTTCTCCCTGCTGGACGGCAGCCTTGCAGGAGGAGTTCTTTCGAACGGCAGCCACATGATTAAGATATATGCAGTTTCAGAAACAACAGAGAGCCTTGAGCACCCGTTCTCTGTTTCAGACATCTTCCCGCCCGAAATATCATTATTTCCCGCGATAAATAACACAAATATAAACAGCACAGGCTCATACCAAATTACTGTAAACAGCAATGAGCTGGTATCCCTCTACTACATCCTAAACTCAGGCAGCCCGATACTAATAGATGCGCTCACTCACTCCGGAAAAATCAACATAACACCAATTGCAGGACCAAACACCCTCATCATAATAGCATCAGACATGCAGGGCAACTCCCGCTCATATTTCCACACTTTCAACTTTACGCTTGAAAGCCAGGGCAGCTGCGTAGACTCAGTCCAGAACTATCACCACGGGCTTTATGAATCAGGAATAGACTGCGGCGGACCATGCCCTGCGTGCGTTGAGTTTATTGTGGCAACAGACAAGCAGACCTATTCGCAGGGCGAACTCGTCTACATAAGCGTGCAGGCGAGGCAGGACGCAATTCACAACATAACAGTAACAGGGCCGAACTATAGGACCTCCTTCGCTTACAACGGAAGCACTTACTACGTAATAGCCCCTGCAAACGCAGGGCAGTACGCCATAAATGTCAGCCTGAAATACAGGGAGCTTCCGCCGGATTACGTTCTGAAACAGTTCTCAATTACCTCAACAAGCACGCTGACAGTTTCAATAAGCGCTAACGCAACATCAATAACAAAAGGCGATTTTGTTGGCTTTTCCGCTCTGGTAAGCGGCAACAGGAGCGCTGTAAGCTACAAATGGAGCCTTAACAATGACAGCACTGTTGACAGCACAAGCAGGGAAGTGAATTACACTTACAGCAGCCAGGGGACTTACCCAGTAACGCTCAACGTAACGGACGGTTTTGAAAACAAAAGCGCGTCTGTCACCATAACTGTAAAGCCCTTCTACAACATAACAGTAAACGTAACAGACTCTGCCGGCAACTCAATATCCTCTGCAATAGTAAGCATCGGCGGCAGTATAAAGGCTGCTGTGCCTTTAGCGCAATACACCCTGCCGGCACGCTCCCAAAGCATCCAAATAAACGCTTCAGGATACCTTAACAAGTCCTATACAATAGATGTTGACAAAAATGAGACTTACAATTACGTTCTCTACAAATACGACGTTAAACTCCCCTACATAAGCCTTGTGAGCCCTGAAAAAAATGCCAACCTTTCCCCGCAGGCAGTCACCCTCAAATTCTTGCTTGAAGACGATACAACAAACAACTGTACTCTCTACCTTAACCAGGACAACAGCTGGTGGCTGAGGCACTCAAGCATTGTGGTGAATACAGGCGAGCACAGCTTTACCCTCGACAACCCTGAAAACACAACCTATCTCTGGAAAGTTGGATGCGTTGACGAGGCACAGAACAGCAACGTGAGCGAGGAGCGGGTCTTTACAATATTCCCTGATATTACAGGTTCGGTAGACAACAGCAACATCACACAGAGAGTAGACTATCTGATTGGAGAGATAGACGAAATAATCCTTGCCGTCAGCTCATACGGAAAGCTTGAAAGCGAAGCTGCTGACAGCCTTAAGCTCAGCGAATACCTTGAGAAGTCAAAGACAGAGCTCCAGTGGGCAATGCGCGACATTAACAACGTAAAATGGAGAAGGCTTAACCTCACTGATGAGCAGTCATTCATAGACGAGACCCTGAACAAGATAGCCATCATAGAGGGGAACATAACAAAAGACTTGAAGGTGATAAAAAGCTCTAAGTTTGTTTCCTATCCCGAAAGCGCTGATGTTCAGGAAGCTGCTGAGGCATACCTTTCCTCCCTGCTCAGCAACCCTACAAAGCAGGAAATAAATTCCTATGCAGCTGCCAGCGAGGAGCTACAGGAGGGGGCGGTCATCACCACAGACTACAAGGTAGTGGAGGTTACAACTTATACCGGCGCAAAGAAAATCATAACGCTGATAGAAAAAAGCATGGATTACAACGGGGATATGTCAGAGTTGGTCCTCATTGAGTTCATACCTAAAGAAGTAGCTTCCTCTGTTTCTTCGCTTAAGCCGCTCTTTACTTATGAAGTGGTGGAGGAAGACCCGATAATAACAGTTGAGCTTCCTGAAGACAAAAAATTCTCTTATTACATCGAAAGGGAGTTTTCCCAGGAACAGGTACAGAAGACAAGCTCCATACTCCTGAGCAAGAGCCTGAACAGGGAATCAAAGTCCCCAACAGGCTTCACAATATTCGGATTTGATGAAGGGCTTAGCAGCCCAAAAGCAAGGATTGTGATAGAGGTAATCGCGGCAGTCATACTGCTTGTTATTTACCTCGGCTACACAAGGGGGCTTTTCAGGTTCCACAAGGAAAGCAAGGAGCTGAAAAAGCTGAAAGCAATGGTTGAGGAAATAAGGGGTTTCACTCAGCAGAACAATTATGAGAAGGCAAAGGAAACCTATGCCGGAATAAGGTCTGCTTTCAAGCAGCTCAAGCCGGACGAGCGAAAGCTTGTTTACAGCACGCTCGGAACGCTGCATTACGAGCTTGACGCAAAATACGTCAAAAAGCGCATAGACGAGGCAAACGACCTGCTTTCAAATGGGCAGAAGGAGCACGCATCAGCTGTCTACGCCGAGCTGACCCGCGTTTACAAGGCCCTCCCCGCAGAGTACAAGAAGAGCGTCTACAATGATTGCGCCGAACTCCACAAAAAAATTGCCGGGGGAAAATGAAAAAGCTCACTCTCCTTTTTGCTGTTCTTTTAATCCAGCTAGCGGCGTTGCAGGTTTACGCCGCAGATGGCGGGATTGCTACAGAGAGGTATGAAATAAAGCCTGCAGAGATAAACACTGTTCTTTACATAGACTCCTTCAGGGTAGTGCAGGTAAGCATACTGAACAAGCAGGATACAAAAATAACCGTCGAAACAAAAGCGGAGGGCTCAATAGCCGACGTGATTACGCTAAGCACAGGCCTGCTGTCAATACCTCCGTCAGAAACAGGTGTAGTATCCGTCACTCTTCTTTCAGATGAGGCTGGCGACTACAACGGAACACTCGTCCTTACCGGCGCCATTTCAGAGAAAATACCAATACAGCTTAGCGTCAGGAGAACAATAATCCCTGATTCAGAAGTCATTACAATAAGTGCCGAGCCTTTGGAGAAAAAAATAAAGGAAGGCGAGGACCTCATGGTTGTTGTTGACGTCCAGAACCTTCTAATCGCGAATGCCCTTAATGTTTCTCTTGAATATGTCCTGAAGGAAGCCGGCGTAAACGGATCTGAAATTGTCCTAGGAAATGAGAGCTACGAGCTTAACATCTCCATCTCAATGCTTAAGATTTTCAGCACAAAGGAGATTGAAGCGGGGGATTACATCTTTGAGGTAAGGGCATCCTACCTCTCAAAGACATCCTTTTCAGGAGTCAGGTTTTCTGTCGTAAAACCCTTTTTAGAAATCAAGGTATTCGGAATAATCCCGCTAAAATACCTCCTTGCTTTTGTCGTTCTTGGCAGCCTCGGATACTTTGGCTACAGGTATTACCACAAGCGGCAAGCTAAGAAGAAGCGCTACAAGAGCAAGCTTGACTTCAGCCAGCTGCCGAAGGAAGGGCCAAGGTCTGTTGTTGTTGGAAAAATAGCAGAGACAAACAAGAAGGCATATTTCGACATAGACCAGCTACAGTCTCACACTCTCATCGCAGGCTCGACAGGAGGGGGGAAAACAGTATCCGCAGAAGTGCTTGTTGAGGAAGCACTAATGAAAGGCGCTGCCGCAATAGTGTTTGACCCTACGGCACAGTGGACAGGCTTTCTTAGGAAAAACACTAGCAAAAAGATGTTCGACCTCTATCCTCTGTTCGGAATGAAGCCAACAGATGCGAGAGCCTTCAACGGAAACGTAAAGCAAATCATGAACGCCAGGGAAATAATAGACGTGAAACGCTACATCAAGCCAGGCGAGCTTACATCATTCGCCATCAACCGGCTTGAGCCAGAGGACATCGACATACTTGTGGCAAACACAATCAGGCAGGTCTTCAAGGCAAACCTCCCTGACAGCAAGGAGCTAAAGCTGATAATAATATTCGATGAAGTGCACAGGCTCCTGCCCAAGTTCGGCGGAACAGGGCAGGGCTTCATACAGGTGGAGCGTGCCGCAAGGGAATTCAGAAAGTGGGGCGTAGGCCTTATCCTTATAAGCCAGGTCCTGACAGACTTTATCGGCGAGACAAAGGCTAACATAGGGAACGAGATACAGATGCGCACTCGCGACCAAGGTGACCTTGACAGGATAAAGACAAAGTACGGCGACTACATGCTTCAGTCCCTGCTTAAATCAGCAACGGGCACAGGGATGTACGAAAATGCCAGCTATAACCGCGGCGAACCTTACTTCATATCCTTCAGGCCGCTCATCCACCAGCACGCAGCGCTCAGCGATGAAATTCTTGCAGACTACAACAAATACAACGCAATCCTTGATGAAATAGAATACCAGATAGAGCAGCTGAAGAACGAGGGTCTTGATGTTTTCGACTTCAGCCTGGAGCTTAAGATGGCTTTTGATAAGGTAAAGTCAGGCAGCTTCAACATGGTTGACATCTACCTTGAAAGCCTGAAGCCAAGGCTTGCCGCTGAGTGGACAAAGCTCGGCAAGCAGCCGAAGAAGATGGAGATAAAGCTTGTTTCAGAGGAGGAGCTTGAGAAGGAGCACCAGGCGGCAGTTGAGGCAAGAGAAAAAGAAGAGAGCAAAGGCGCAGGAGAGAAGAAAAAGGAAGAGAAGCCCGAATTAAAGCCGCTCAGGCTTAAGTCAGGCATTGTAGTGCTCAGCATACAGGAGCTTCAGGACGCCCTTCCAACACTTTCAGCAGAACATTTCGCGTTCCATTTGAATCAAAACAAAAACGACTTCGCGGACTGGCTTGACCCTGTAGAGCCAGAGCTTGCCAAAAAAGTCCGCGCAGCCAAGTCAAAAGACGAGCTGGCCAAGGCGCTTAATGAGGCTGGCCAGTCAAAGGAAAAAGACAAAAAGTAGGAATGAGAATGGATAGGAAAAAGCTGTTGGCTCTTGTAGTTATTCTAGTAGCCTTAGCCCTTTCCCTTGCCGGGATGCTGTTAGTTCAGAGAATGACCGGCTACGCATCAGCAGGTGCTGAGGCAGGCTACATAGCCACCCTTATCGTTACAAAAGAGGACGAGACAGGAAACTGGCAGGGCTATTACGGGCTCGTGCTTATGGATGACACTTTTAACGACACCCAGACTGCGGATGCGCAGCCCAGCGGGGTTGAGGAGAATCATCTCGTTTTTGTCTGCCTCGAGCCGAACATACAGCATGAGATATATGCGGCCCCTGTCAACCTGAGCGCACTTGACTGGAGCAGCGTAACCCCCGGAACTCCGCAAATGCTTGATGATTACATGAACGTATCAGGAGACAAAACAGACTCCGCCAACCTCACTTTCATCTACAACAGCTCCTACATAGTAAGCGGCGTTAACATAACCGGCGTCCCAACGGCATACACAAAGGTAAGCGGGCAGGAAAACGCCACAACATTCCCGATGGGAATACTTAACGTCTCCGGACAGTTTGTCATAGTGGCAAGGGTTTCCGAATCCTCAACAACAAACTACAAGGGAGGCTCAAGCAAGTACCAGCTTCTGGTGCCATTGCCAAACCAGACAATAACATATTATTTTGCAACAGACCCGGGCGACGTCTGCCCTGAGGGTTACGGCACAGGGCAGCTTGGGCAGGGATATGTTATTGGCAATGTAACCGATAACAGCACAGGGCTGCTGCTAGAAGGCGTCACCGTCGGCGCCGGCGGAGGCACAAACGTAACAAGTTCTTTGGGCTTCTACAACGTAACTTCCCAAGTTGGTTACTATTACCTCGTTGGAATGAAGGACGGCTATTACGTATACGTAGGCAATGTAAACGTCACTCTTTACAACACAACCTCACACAACTTCTCGCTTGTCCCGATGGAAGTTCCCGGAGTAGGGGCCCCTGAAAACGGCTCAATACAGGGAATAGTAAGGGACAATGTAACAAATGCCATTATAGAAGGCGCCGCAGTCCACGCTGCCGGAAAAACAGTTTACTCGAATGCTACAGGAAACTACAGCATAAATTCGACGCCAGGCATACACATAATGGTCGTATTAAAGAGCGACTACCAGACTTACCTCCACAACGTCTCGATTAACACAACTAACACAACAATCCACGATGTTTACCTTGACCCTGCAAACGGGACAGTTACTGGAAGGGCAACAAGAAGCGATACAGGCGCTCCAATCGACGGAGTTACCATAAGCGCTGCAGGTTTCTCAACCAGTACAAATGCCAGCGGCTACTACACTTTGCACGTTCCTGCCGGCACCCACATAGTCTCTGCTGTTATGACAGGGTATTCAATCGAGGCGCAGGAAGTTAACATAACAGCAGGCAATATCTCATACGCAAACTTTTCCCTCACGCCTGATACAGGAACTTTAATCGGAACTGTCAGGGATAACGTAACCAACCATACCCTATCGGGGGCAAGCCTCTTCATCGCAAACAACTACATGGTGAGCGCTGGCGACGGCACTTTCTCAGCCACTGTTATTTCAGGAAACCACGTGCTCTGGGTCATAAAGGAGGGGTACGTGCCCTTTGTTGAAAACATAACCCTCGTCGGTCTTGCAACAACAAACATTACCGTGATGATGCGGCCTGCCAACGGAACATTTGAAGGAAACATAACTGACAACGAAACAGGAGACCCTGTAAGCGGGGCAGCAGTAAGCATAAGCGGGACATCCTTCACAACAGGAGCCAGCGGCTGGTTTAACATAAGCACCCCGACCGGAGAGCACATCTATGTTGTCGCTGTGGTCGGTTATGAGAGCTTTGCCGAAAACGTAACCATAGAGCCCGGGAACACCAGCTACAGGAACATAAGCTTGATACCATCAGCTCCTGCGGGCCAGGAAGCGGGAATAGGCTTCGTGACAGGAGTAATAACAACGACGACAGGAAGCTACCTTGAGAACGTTTCTGTCTCAATGGGCGGCAGGACAAACAGCACAAACGCATCAGGAGTTTACTTCCTTAACGCAACCGCCGGCAACCACACCCTGGTTGCAGTAAAGTCAGGCTTTACACCCTATTACGCTATTATCCAGATAAATGAAAGCAATACCACCGGGCTCAGCTTTAACATGAGTCCATCTGCTGAAGGGCTCGGGGAGGGATACGGCGTCGGGACCGGCTCTGGCCTTGGCGCAGGGTTTGGCCAGGGCACTGGCCTTGAGGCAGCTAGGCGCGCAGGCGGAGAGCCTGCTGAAGAGTCAAAAAAGCTCTTCCTGAGCTCAAGAATCCTGAAAAAGTTGAGCCAAGGTACGTACGCAACAATTCCGGTCGGCCTCAGCAACTACAGGACATCGCAAATATCAGTCGGTCTTTCAGTCCAAGGCGAAGTAGCGCCTATGGCTGCCCTTGACAAGACCCTCCTGACAATCCCGCCCGAATCAGACGATGAGGTAATCCTGACGCTTCTCGCAACAGCAGAGCCGGGAATCTACAGCGGAGAATTAGTCGCAACAGGTGATGTTGAAACCTCAATTCCCATAGACCTCTTCATAACCGAGAAGGGAAAGCTTCCGATCGAGACACTGCAGGTAAATGTGGAGCTGTTTGAGAAAAGATTAAGCCCTGGCGACAACTTCAGGTACAGGGTAACTCTGCAAAACCTGCTCAGGGAAGAGGAATACACAGTATACTTAACATACACAATAAAGCACCGCACCGAAAACATCTCTTACTTCCTTGAAGAGGAGAGCGTGCCTATCCGCACATCAGTCTCCCTGCTTAAGGACTCAATCCTGCCGGAAGATATGCCAACAGGGGACTACCTGCTTTTCGTCGAGGCAGAATACATAGGCTTCTACTCAACCTACACAACCGCATTTACAGTCGCGCAGCCCCTTTACAAGTATTCCTTCTTCGGCATAATCCCTCTGTGGATGCTCATGATTGCCGTGCTTGTCCTTTCAGCAGGGACATTCGGAGTCGTAGCATACCAGAAGCAGAAGGCAAAGAAAAGAAGATACACCATCGAGCTTGATTATTCAAGCATGCCGAAGGAAGGATTGCGCTCAGCATACGTAGGAAAGATAGCAGAGTCCAGCAACAAGGCTTATTTTGACCTTGACCTGTTCCAGGTGCACACTTTAGTTGCTGGTGCTAGCGGAAGCGGAAAGACGATAGCAGCAGAAGTGCTCGTCGAGGAAGCCCTGCTGAAGGGGGCGGCTGCAATAGTGTTTGACCCTACGGCACAGTGGACAGGTTTCCTTAAAAAGTGCACCGACAAGTCAATGCTTTCAGCATACCCTAATTTTGGCTACAAGCCTTCTGATGCAAGGGGCTTTAACGGCAACGTAAGAAAAGTTACGAACGCACGCGAACTCATAGACATCAACAAGTTCATGAAGCCGGGTGAGATAAACATACTGGTAACAAGCGATTTGGATGCAAGGGGAGCAGAAATATTCGTAGCAAACACCATAAAGCAGGCCTTCAGGGCAAACCTTCCGGAAAGCACCCAGCTAAGGCTGCTCCTTGTCTACGACGGAATACACTCCCTGCTGCCCAAGTTCGGCGGAACAGGAAAAGTATTCGTCCAGATAGAAAGGGCATCGAGAGAGTTCAGGAAGTGGGGTGTAGGGCTTATGCTCGTCAGCCAAGTGCTGACAGACTTCGCAGGAGAGATAAAGGCAAACATAAACACTGAAATCCAGATGAGGACAAGGGATGAGAACGACCTTAAGAGAGTCAAGGAAGAATACGGTCCTTCGATACTCCAGTCCTTGGTAAAGGCTGCAGTTGGCACAGGAATGGCCGAGAACGCATCATACAACCGCGGCAAGCCTTTCTTCGTCTCATTCAGGCCGCTTCTGCACTCAACCCAGCGCGCAAATGAGGACGAGCTTAACAGCTACAACAAGTACAACCAGATAATCGACGACCTTGAGTACCAGCTCGACGAGCTCAAGAAGCTAAAGGTAGACATATTCGACCTGACGCTTGAAATGAAGCTCGCAAAGGACAAGCTGAAGACAGGAAACTTCAACATGGTGGACATCTACCTTGAAAGCGTAAAGCCAAGAATTGAAAAAGAATGGACAAAGCTCGGCAAGAAGCCAGTACACTACCAGATAAAGCTCGCGCCTGAAGGAGAGGACGATGAGGAAGAAGCTCCAAAAAAGCAGGAGAAGCCAAAAGAAGGGGCGCCTAAAAAAGAAGCACCGAAAGAGCAGAAGCAGCCTGCAGAAAAGCCCGCCGAGAAGCCGGCAGCTCCAAAACCGGCTGAAAAAGAAAAACCGAAAGCCGCGGAAAAGAAAGAGGAAAGCAGCCTCGAAAAGGCAAAATCGCTAATCTCAACGATGAAGGCAGAGCTGCCGAACAAAGACAAGGTAAAACTGAAAAAGCTGTACTCTGACCTGGCACAGCTCTATAAGGCAATACCCAAAGGGGAGAAATCCCAGGTCTATAATGAAATAGTCTCGCTCCAGAAGCAAATAGCACAATGAAAAAAGAAGAAATAGAAGGACTTAAGGCAGAGCTTAATGAGTTAAAGTCAGCCATAAGCCAGCTCAGTAAAAAGGGAAATGATGTTTTCATAGCCCAGCTTAAAACAATGAACATACCCTCAAAAATAAAAATGGCAGAGGCAACGCAGGCAGACAAGGACCTTGCAGCTGCAAAGCGCCTGCTTGCCGATGCAAGAAAGGAGATACCTGAGGGGGCCATGCTAAAGGAAAACTTTAATAAAGCCTCAGGCGCATTTGAACAGGTGCTGAATCACCTTGCACAGGCAAAAGCAGCTCTTAAGGAGGAAAACAAGAAAGAGGCAAGGGAGCTCTACCGCGAAGCTGCAAAGCGCTTCCCCGCCCTTTCAGGTGAGCAGAAAAAGAAGATAATGCCTGACTGCAGGGTAATAGTCGAATCAATCAAGTGAAAAAGATGTTCGGAAAGAAAAAAGAGGCAAAAGAGGTCGAGGCAGCCCCTGCCGAGGAAGAGAAGAAAGAGGAAAAGCAGTCCTCAGGAGAGCTGAGCCTGCCTGCGATGAGCGCAGACCTCGACAAGCTAAAAGCACAGTTCTCTTCCTTCTACGAAATGCAGAAAGCCGCAAACGAGCGCTTCTCAAGGCTGAACGAGCAGATTGGCGAGTTGAGGGCAATGATTGTTGACAGAGACCGCGCTACTCAACATCTGGAGGCAAAGGCAACCCAGGCAATAGATTTGGTTGAAACTGTTCAGCCGGAGAAGCTGATGATAGAGATGAGGAAGAGCGACACCAAAATAGAAGCCCTCAGGGCAAACCTCGAGAGCAACGAGGCAATAATGAACAATTCTGTCAACGAGCTCAAAGAAATAAGGAACAAGCTAATGATGTTCAAGGGAATGGAACAGGTTGTAAAGCTGAATGAGGAAGTCAAAAAGGAGCTCTCCCAGATTAAGCTGGTTGAAAGCGTTGTCGAAAGGCATGCAGACAAAGTAGACACTATCTTCTCAGAAATGCAGAAAAGCTTTGGCGAATACATGCACATAGGGGACAACCTTAAGAGCCTTGACCAGGCTGGCAAGCAGCTAAGCTCTGATGTTGACGAGATAAAAGTTCGCGTTAAAGAGTTCGCGCAGAAAAAAGACGTAACAACCCTTACAGGAAAAGTAGACGATTTTGAGAAAAAGGTCAGCAGCGTTGTTGCTCTGCTTAACAAGCAGTTCAAGGAGCTGGAAAGAAGGCTTACTGATACAATGGAGGCAAAGCTCCAGAAGGCAACCACACTTCTCAAGGGTTTTGAAACGCTTGCGCAGAAAACCCCTGACCTTGACAAGTACTTCAACCTGCTTTCAGAGGAAGCTAAAAAGGTTGAGCAGGTGAAAGTTGAGAAGCTAAAGCAGCCTGGCGAGGAAAAAAATCCGATGGAGCAGCCCCTACCTGAAAAGAAGGGCATTGCAGGCAAGCTAAAAATTCCAAATCCGCTCAAGAAGAAGTAGCTATCGCTTATTTGCCTGCTCTGTTATTCTTTTGTGCAGTTCAAGCAGCCTGCGGTGCAGGTGCGTTTTCGCTTCCTCCCCAAGGTCCGAGTAAGTCACCCTTAATGACTCATAAGTCTTTATTGCCCTATCAATATCGCCGATTGTGAGAAGGTTCTCTATCCGCCTTATAACAGCATCAATGTTCTGAAGATTAAGAACTTCAATCGCGACCTGCTCCTTTATGTGCCTTAGATGCCCGAGCTCCTCATTTATTTTTGCCAGCTCAGACTTACGAAAGCTTATTGCCTGCTCATGGGCTTTCCTTGTATCCGCAGTTTCTTTAAGGCGCCTCTCTGATGCAAGAAGCTTCTCATTAACCTCGGTAAGCTCGCCAAGAACCTTGGTAAGGTTCTTTCTGAGCTCGCGCTCCCTTGTTTTTATCTCGCTTATTGCTTTCTTGCTGCTCTTCCTTCTGTCATCAAACAGCTCCTGCTTTTTTATCAGCTCATTGTTGAAAATCTCAAGCGCTGCCGCCTCTTCAGCGAGCTTTTTCCTCTCCTTTTCAATCGCCTTCTCTTCAGACCTGATGCTGCGGCGCTTTTTCTCAAGGTCCTCTTCAAGCTTGCTGAGCTTTGAAGCTACCCTTTTTCCCTCTTCCCTGAAAAGGGTGAGGCTTTTTCCTTCTGAAAGCTTGTTCTTCATCCACTCCCCCTCCTACAAGGCAGCCCTAACAATATAAAAACATTTGTCGTAATTTTGTAATGACATTTCATTCTTAGCTTTAAGCAAAAACTTTATAAACGCCATATTTGTATGGATAAGTATCCCTAGTGAGTTAGGGTACACGTGCAAAAGTAAAAGGGGGAAGCAGGCGTAAGCCTGCACTGTGTGATGAGGCTTAAAGTACATATTGGAGCTATATGTATATTTCTCGCTCTTTTCCTGACCTCTCAATCTGCTTTTGCAGAGAATTCTGCGAACACAACTGTTAATTCCACTTTTAGCATACCAGAGCCTTCCTATATACTGACAGCAGACAAGAGCGCCTACACCCTTGGCGAGCTTGTGCTTCTGAACATCACATACCGCTCTGGCTTCGGGCTCCTCATCCTGACTGACAATGTCTCATACCACTACCTCTCACCCTCCTCGCTCACCTTATTCAAGCCGCAGAGCACAGGCAACTACACTGCCGCGCTGATTAACGCCTCAGAGCAGATTGCAAACGCAACATTCTCTGTCAGCTATCCCCCTGCTGCATTGTGGACAGACAAAAGCGAATATGCTGTTGATGAGGAAGTCCAGATATTTCTCTACCCAAACAACACAAAGTATGAGCTGTCAATAGAGCACGAAAACGAGACTTACCTTTTCATTGAGCTTCAGAAATACCCTGTTAACTTCTATCCAAGAAAAGAGGGCGAGTACTCAATAAGCGCCCTGGTTGAGAATGCCACGCTTACAGCCAATTTCACAGTAATGAAGCAGGTTTATGCTGCAATCAACATAACCTCAACTTACCTTGCAGGGGATGAGCTAACTTTCCAAATTTCGAACATATCCCTGCCATTTTCTGTCATTGTGGAGACGCCCCAAGGAACGCAGAACTACCTTGGCATAGCAGAGCCGCTTTTCATCTTCATTCCAGAAGAAAAGGGAAACTACACCTTCAGCTTCTACGAAAACTCAACGCTCATAAAATCCGTGCCTGTTGAAATAATTCAGGCGGAAGAGGCAGTTATCGACACCTTCGCTCTCTCTCAGGACATAAAGCTCCTCATAAACTTCTCAGAATTCGCAGAGGAGCACCAGAGCTTCATACAAAGGCTGCTGGGGCTTTCCTCCATAACGCAGGTCTCAGCTTATGTTGAGGGAAGGAGGGATGATGAAAACTTCAGGATTGGATTAACCCCCGCAGGAGCGTTTGCCTTCAGCCTGACGCTTTTTTCAGACCCTGAAATAGAAGAGGGCAAATACACCATAGTAGTCCAGATTCTCTCAGGAGAGGACTCAATAAACCAAACATACACTTTCCTGTGGCTCAGAGAAAAAATAACAGAAGAAAAGGCGTCTGTGTACGACTACGTAAGCCACTCCTTTGCAATAAATGAGACAGCCGTACTGCCTGTGAACTTCACAGAGGAAATACAAACACCGCAGAGCCTTATTGACAGGCTTCTCAGAAGGTCCAGAATAAGCACCCTGATCCTTTATGTCGAGGGACAGGAAGAGAACGCGCTCTTTGCACCATCTGCAGAGCACATTGGCTTTGATGACTTCATCGTCAGCATCCCAAGCAGCGAAGGAATCAACCCTGACGTCTACACGCTTGCAGCCACAGCATCGCTTAAAGGCGAAACATACACGAAAAAGGAGGTATTCAACTGGGGCCTGACAAACTTAACCGAGATAGCAGAGAAAGTAAGCGCGCCTGAAGCAAGGCTCGCAATAGTCGACAAGTACGGACAGCCAATCTCGCATTCTGAGTGGAGAAAATCTGGCGGAAACATAACAACGCTCGAAATAGCGTTCACAGACCAGCCAATCTCCTCTCTCACTACATCTTACGTTTATTTTAGGGGAGGGCTTATTAGCATAGCAGCCGAAATCACACCCCCCATGCACGTGGAAGTGAAAAAGGCATATGCTATGAGCCCTTCTTTTTCATTTATGGACCTTACAATAACCGCAATGGCAGAGGGCACGCTCCTTTATAGGTGCGAGGGATACAACATCACTGCTGATTACTGCGCTGAATGGAAGATTGAAAAGAACCTGACAAAAGGAGGGCCTTACACAGCAGAAATAACAGGCACAACAGCATTTGCAGAGGCAGTCCCTGCCCTGCCAACTGCAATAACAGGCCTTGCCACAGCAGAAATCGAGGAAGAGCCTGAGCCAGTATTGAGCTTATACGCAGAGTATTCAAGCCGTGTTTCTCCATCGCAGATTGTTCCCTTCACAATAACCATAATCTCAGATGGCAGAGTCAAGGCGCAGATAACAGAAGAGCTTCCTGAAGCATGGTCTGCGCAATCACTGCCGCCAAACACAACGCTAGCAGGAAATCTAATTGCCACGAACATAAGCGCTGAATCAGGCATCACCTTAATAACCTACGAATTAGTTTCGCCTCCTTCAGCAGGCACAGGCGAGATCAAAACAAAGTTAGTTTACTCAGCAGGCGAGCTGCAGCAAGCATCACGCATACTGGTTGATGCTGAAAACAGCCCATTCGAAACAAAAGCAGAGATCACTTACAGCGGAAGGCAGCTTGAAGCAGGAAAAGAATACGCCATTGCCTTCTCCATAACAAACAAGGGCAAAGCAGTCAGCGAATATCCAGTCATTTTAACCTGGCCTTATGACGCGTCCATCATTTCCGTTGGAGGAACATCCGGCTGCGGCAACAATGAACTTCTTGATTACGGCGAGCTGAGCGCACTTCAGTGCAGCTGGCAGCCATTTGGCGCGGGCGAAACCAAGACTGTTGAGGCATTAATAACGCCGCTCAAGCCGGGCGTGCACAGCACACCAATCAATGTAACTTACGACCCGCCTAAACTCAAATTATCCTCAATAAGGAAAGCGCCCTATATGGTCCTGCTAAAGGCAGAAACATACAAGCAGGGATTGTTACTTGAGGTATGGCATGAGGACAATGCAACGCACAAGGTAGAGGTAAGCGATGACGTAAGCGCCCTTCTGAGCAGGGAAGAAATAGGAAAGGACGAGCACGCAAGCATACTGATAGAAAACTACAACGGGGAGTACTTCACCATTACAGTCGGCGAGGAAGTAATGGCTTTCGGGGAATCGCCTGTGCAGTTCGCAGCACAAGATGAAGCTGAAGAAAGCATCCTGGCAAAACTGCTTAGCGCAGTAAGGGACTTTTTCAGCATAACAGGAAACCTCATAGCATCCATTTTCGGAGAGACAGGAGCTGTGGTTACAGAGCCGCCTGAAGAACTGCCAGCGCCAGAGCCTGAAGAAGAGCCTGCTGCTCCGCCTGAAGTTGACGAGGCTAACGCAACTGCCGAAGAAGAACCTGTCGAAACCGTGGAAGAAGAGCCAGTTGAACAGCCAGCAGAAGAGCAGCCAGAGCCACAGCCTGAAGCTGAACCAGAACCAGAGCCTGAAGAAAAGGAATCCCTTGGCGGGTCATCAGAACGGCACAACGAGCCGGAACCAGAACCAGAGCCTGCAGCCGCTCCAGAGCCACTCATCAAGGAGTGGTTCCCGACCATAAAGGCATTCACGCTTCTTATAGAGGGCGATTACGTAGCTGAAATAATTCCGGTCGAGGTGGAGGACTCAGAAAAGAAGAAAGTCGAGCTTGACAAGCGCGTGCTGAAAGTAAAAAAGAAAGACAGCGAAAAAACCGTTGTAGACCTCGAAGTGAAGGTAAAGAAAAAGGATGAGATTGTGCTTGAATTCATGAACCTTACAGTTAAGAACGACACAGTCCCGAGCTTCAGGGTAGAGCAGCTTGACGACGCTAAAGTCCGCGAGACAAACACATCCTTCGTAAAGCTCTACTCCATAGACACCGAGCAGCTTAACTTCACATCGGCGGAAGTAACTCTGACAGCTACAGGAAGGGCTCTGCAGAAATGCGCAGAATGGGACTTCGAGCAGCAAATATGCCTAGGAACCTGGGTCAAGATAATGGACCTCACTCCGGGGCAGGAATACACCTTTACCCTGACGCCGGGAGACCCTGGCTATGCAGAGACAGGGGTGGCAAGCATAAACACGAACAAGTCAATCTATCACCTGGGCGAGGAGGTAAACCTGATTGCCGTAGTGCTCGATACTTCAGGTCATCTGGTGAGCGGGGCAGATGTTGTAATAAATGTCACATCGCCGTCCGGGCTTACTGAAACATTCACAACGCCATACAACATAATTGAAACAGAACGGGGCATCTACGAAGCAACTTACGAAAGCACAGCAGAAAACGGCACTTATGTGATAAAAGTAACAGCTCTCGGAAACAACGTCAACAGCACCTTAACTTCCTACTTTGCCGTTCAGTATTACTACGAATTCGACATCCTGAGAAGCACTCCGGTAACAACAGACCCCTGGCAGGGCGCATTTGAATCATCAATCACGCTAATCTCCCTAACAGATGCGGCAACGTTCGACTTCAGCGAAGTGCTGCCGATAAACTTCACAGTAACAGATGCGGGAGGGGCAGCAGTAACAGAGCAGGGAGACAAGAAGATACTAACCTGGAGCAGCCTTGCCAATAATTCAGTTGTTTCCTACTCAGCACTGCCTCCGCTCGTAACGCCAGACCTCTACGAGGTGGGTCCTTCCTACATTACTTACGGCTCGCAAACCTTTGCAGAAGCAAGACCGTGGTATCTTGCTGTTGACCCTGTAATTAACATAACCGTATGCCAGGGGCAAGATAGCGAAACGAGCCAAGACAGCTTCCCTGACTCCTGCGACGGAAGCTATCCTGGAGCTTGCGGCTCTGCAGATCGGCTGAGCTGCAATGACGGCGTATATGAAACTCACACAACTGGCAGCAATAACCAGTATGGTGGTGTAAGGATATCCTCCTATAACTCCTCAATCACTGACTGCACCGGAATCACGCAAGTCCAGCTATGCTACGAGTGGTGGACATCAGGATGGATGGATAACTGGCAGGTCCGCATCGACAATGACGACTGGGCAAGCCCTTCAACTGTCGACAGCTCAGACCCGGGAACAAGCGCCAACCCAGGCGTGGAGTGCCTCGACGTAACCTCATATGAGGACGACTGGACCTGCGGCAATTTCAACGGCGATGGAACGCCTGCAAGGGCGGTGATACAGGCCCAGCAGCTGTATGGAGGCAGCCGCACAGTAACAATAGACGTGCTTTACTTTGACGTGACGTACGAATCAGACAATCCGCCCACCGTCTCCCTAGAGTTCCCACCGCCAAGTTACTGGAACGACACCGTTACTCCATTTGACATTACCTTTAACTGCAGCATTGACGACGATAATGATGCGGTAAACATCTCCCTTTACATAACCAACAACCAGAACCAAAGCTTTACATTCAACGACACCTGCGACATTCCCGGCGCGGATGGCTCGTGCGCCTGGCCAAAGTCCCTTAACAACGGCAACTACACCTGGAACTGCATTGGCTATGACGATACAGGGCAGTCAGACTGGGGAGCGAACAGGACAATCGTGATAAATTCCTCCACCATAGTGCCGACCATTAGCAACACAAGCTGTCACGATGGCTCCACCTGGGGAGAGTGCTCTGCCCTTGGCTGGGGAGACACAATAAGCAGCGTCAGGACCAACTGTTCTTCAAACAATGCGGGCGGGTCAATAACCAACGTTACCTTCGCTTTAAGCAACATTGAGGACGACAAATTATTCTTTAACGAGACCGTAACAACAATGACAGGGAATTACTGGGAATACGACAATGCTGACCTGATAATAAACGACTCTGGCACGTTCAACCTCCACGTAGTCTGCAGGGAAAATCCAGAGGTAGAAGAGGACATAAACTGGACAGTGCCTTGGGGAAACCTAACTACCTTACTTATCAGCCCAAGCTCGAACACCACAGTTCTAAGGAACAAGTTCTTCCCCTTTACCTCAGAAGTGAGCTGCGCAGGCGGGGAGTGCGGCTATGTGAATGCAACACTAGACCCTTATATCGGGGAATGGTGGGATACCTCATTTGCATACAGGACTGAACTTAACATCACTAATCCCTATGCTGAATTGGCAGATTTCCCCACCTACATTAATGTTAGCTATAATGAAAAGATGAACGCTAACTACACAGACTTAAGGTTTGTTAGCGGAAGTTGCGGTCAGGCTGGAGCAGCAGCTTTAGATTACGAAATTGAAAACTATACTTCTGCTAGCGCTCACGTTTGGTTAAGGATTCCGACGCTGGAAGTTGGAAATAACTCTGTCTGCATGTATTATGGGAACTCGGAAGCAGGACCCGGAAATAACACTGCAGATGTCTGGAACAGCACATATATAGGCGTATGGCACTTGTCAGAAAGCGGCAGTTCGCATAGGATTGACTCAACCTCTAACGGGAATTATGGCACCAATGTGGGTGCGTCTTCCACGGCAGGTGTGGTTGGCGGTGCTCAGAGCTTTGATGGTTCTTCTAGGGTTACTGTTGCCAGAACGGCTGTTTTGGAGCCTTCTTCTGAGA
>JAFGRH010000047.1 GCA_016935265.1 Candidatus Woesearchaeota archaeon
CAAGATTGTGAAAGGGCACATTCCCTCTGAGACTATATACGAGGACGACTACGTTCTTGCGTTTCTTGACATCGGTCCTGTTCATAAGGGGCACACCTTGGTAATACCGAAGGAGCACCACGAAACACTTCTTGAGATGCCTGACGAGCAGCTGAAGCACGTTTCTGTTGCGCTGAAAAAAGTGGCTGTTGCTGTTAAGAAAGCGACTGAGTGCGATGGCATAAGCCTTGCGATGAGCAACCACGAGGCAGCCGGGCAGGTTGTTCCGCATGCTCATTTTCATATCATGCCGCGCTTTGAAAACGACGGCTTGAAGCTCTGGCCGCAGGGCAAGTACGAGGAAGATGAGATGAAGGAGTTCGGCGAGAAGATAAGGAGTCATATTGGCAAAATATAAATACAAAAGCGTCTTAGCTTACCCTATGGCAACAATATATTGCTCATTGCTTCTGCTCCCGTAAGGGAGAACTCTATTCTACACACTCATCAAAAATTTTCTTGTGATAAATATAGCGAGGTGCTAAAAATGAAAAAAATCGGAAATGTATGGAAGTTTGTTTCTAGTTACGTCTCTCTTCTTCTACTTCTTCTTCTGCTCCTGTTGCTTTAATTAACCAACGGAGGTCTTCAAAATGAATCCAATCATATATGATGCGACTTTAAGGGAGGGCATGCAGACGCCCGGCGGCATAGGCGGTTCTTTAGAGGAAAGGGTTTACGCTGCCAACCTGATAAGCAGGTTTGCTGACTACGTGGAAGTCGGGATGCCGGCTAACACTGTCGACTCAGAAGTAATAAAGGCAGTCAGGGGTTCTTTTGAGAAGCAGGGGAAGGATACAGGGATAGCGGTGCTCTGCCTGCTCAAGGAAAGTGATATAGACAGCGCAGTTGAGGCACTGGACGGCTACCAAAACTCTCTGGCGCACATCTTCATAGGCACTTCTGAGAAGCACAGGAAGATCAGGAAAAAGGAGTGGGAGAAGTCAGACTACGAGAAAAACATTGAGAAAGTTGTCGGCTATGCGGCATCGAAAGGCTTTACACAGATAATGTTCTCGCCAGAGGACTCTTTCCGCACCTTTGCAGAGTCTCCAGACGACTTTTTCAGGTTCGTTGATGCTGCGGTTGAGGGATACGGCGAAAGGGAAGGAAAGCTCATCCTGAACTTTCCTGATACAATCGGGATGAGCACGATATCTGAGTTTGACGCCATGCTTGATGCAATCATAGAAAGGTATGGCCGCAGCATAGAGATAAGCCTGCACGGGCATAATGACCGCGGAACCTCTGTGCAGCAGGCAGTTGAGGCCTGCATAAAAGGAAAAGCAGGATGGCTTCAGACAACTTTCGGAAATCTTGGCGAGAGGAACGGCATTGCGCAGACAGAAGCAGTCATTGCAGCGCTTGCAGAGCGCGGAATAGGAAGGTACAGCGATGAGGACCTGAAGCAGCTCGTTCCTTACACAGTCGCCATTCTTGGCGCGCTTGGGAGGACTGTCCCTGACGAGGCATTGGTGTCGGGCTCAAGGACGAACATTTCCACAGCAGGCATACACACCCACCTGACTTCAAAAGACATTGAAGCATATCACATAAGCGGAAGCAAATACGGGGCAGAGCCTGTTATGGAATTCGGACCAACTTCAGGAGCAGAGCAGGTCCTTCCTTTGCTTGATAGCATCGGCTTAAGATTTGATAAGCACGATAAGGTGCTTACTTCATTTGTCGGTGCAATGAAGGAGCAGTGCAACCGCGAGAAGCGCTCACTGACTGAGACAGACATACTTTACAATGCCGTCATGGAGTTCGGAAACATAGAAAAGCCCCTGAAGTGGATAAGCTACACCATAACCACAGGAAACGGCAGGAGAACCTCAGTTAAGCTGAGCTGCACTTACAACGGCGAAAATTTTGGAATAAGAAAGGAAGCTGACGGCGCAGTCGAGGCGCTTGTCGGAGCGCTTGAGGAAGCCCTTGGAAAAGAGCTGAAGCTTGTAGACTTCAAGCCGTCTGTAGTGCCGAAAATACCTCAGAAGTATCTGCACTGGACAGGGCAATATCCCGAAGTGCCCTCAGGGCTTGACATCGGCTCTGACTTCAGGCTGCAGACAGGCATAATGAATGGCGGCAGGGTCTACAGCGGGTTCGCTTCCGGAGAGGACACCTTCCAGACAATAGCTGACTCGTGCATAGACGCTGTGCTGAAAATGGCTGCGATAGAGAGATGGGAAAGCTTTATAAAAAGCTCCCAGCCACATCAGCCTTGATGCCGCTGTAACTCAGCCTGGTTAGAGTGCTACAACGCTTAGGCGTGGCAAGGCTCATAAGTTTGAGCAATGACCGAAAGGGATGATTAACTCAAATTCTAACTGGGTTACGTAGAGCGAGTAAGCAATTGCTCGCGCGGACAAGTCACGGGCTCAAATCCCGTCAGCGGCACTCAAGCGGTTTTTGGAGGGCAGAATCAGTTCGCCCTCCAGAAATCGTATTTTTTCCCAAGAGTAAGATTTATAAATAAGTTCTTTACCTCTTTTTGCAATATGGGCAGGAAAAAGAAGAAGAAGGTTAACGCGAAGGCAGAGCGATACGCCAAATTCCACAAGGAGAAGCCTGCCAACACTACTTTTGTTGCTCCTGACCTTACTCCTGAGCAGATGAAGCAGCGGCAGGAGGACGAGCAGAAGATAAGCTTCTTTTTAAGAAGGAACAGGAACCCTCCCACTAAGGAGATTAGTGAGAGGAAGATGAGAAGCAAGCGCTGATTCTTTGGAAAGCTTTTTATACTGCGGTGTGAAAGAATAAAGTATTGTCCTGAGGTGAAAACATGAAACCAGTTGGAATTGTTGTTATAGTGGTTGTTATTGCACTGGCTTACTGGCTCTTCTTTATGGGCGGGCTAGCTACGATTACAGGATTGTTTTAGGCTTTTACCAAAAAGCCTTCAACTTTTACCTTCCCTTTGTAGCTGTCAGATACCGGCTTTAGCTCTGAAACTAAGCTCTCAAGCGCCCACGGGTCTTCTGCTACTGCTATTAGCCAGAACTTCTTGTCAGGCTTTATCAGCCCGCCGTATCCGTGCTCTCCTGTTGCGATTTTAGGCGCGAGCTCAATCTCCCTAAGAGCTTCTTCCTTTCCGAGGTATTTCCTGCTGACAACAAATCCCTGCGGCAGGCCAGGAACGGCATCAGGGTTGAATTTTCCTGTTCCGTCGTAGTAAGCGAACATTGCCGTGTGCATGCCTGACGGTCTTGCCATCTCCTTTATTCCTATGTGCCTGTACCCGAGCCCTGTTTTTTTGGAAAGCTCTTTTGCAAAATAAATTCCTAGATTGTCAGATGTCCCGAACTCCTTTTTAATTGAATCAGGCATCTCGTTGAAGACAAGCCCTGCTGCCCCGCATTCATCATGGCTTGTTATGAATTCGGCAGGCGAGCCCTTTACTGCCTCTGCAGCAGCTTCAAGTCCTGCGTAGATTGCTTCCTTTCCCTTTTTCCCTTTTTCAGTGCCCTGCGTTATTACGTAGTATATCCCTGACCCTGCAAACCTTATCCCGTCAGGCGTTCCCTCATCAATGCAGCAAACCTCTTGCTTAGAAATAACAGCATTTAAGATGTCTGGCAGAGTTTCAGCATACTTCTGGAAGCTGCCGGCTTTCCCTATTTTTTCTGCAATCGCGCATTGTTCATGCCAGTGTCTTTCCTTCAAGTCGCTCAATTCCCATCACCCCATAAAAACCAAACTACAGGTTATATTTAAGTGTTTAGAATTCAGTTTGCGCGGTCTGCAGCTGAGGCAGTTAACTCTTTCCCGTTTTCGTAAACCCCTGTTACGTGCAGGCTTCTTCCTTCACAAGCTGCTATTGATGCAAGGTAATCAAGCCTCAGGTCTTCAGTGTTCGGTAGCTCATTTCTGTTTTGTCTAAGCTCAGGAGTCGGAATGTTTCCTGTTCCTGCAACATAGCCTTTTCCCTTCAGCCACCTGATGAAACCTCTCGTTCTCGCAGCGTAATTTTCCCTTATCTTTGCAGAAACATCATCAGAATCATTTTCAGAAAGGGCAGCATCCTCATGCAAAAGGAAGTCCTCCAGCACTTCCTCCTTTAGCTTCACTCCGTTAGAATAGGTTGTGATAACTGTAGAGTTGGTTATGATGGGCGCAGAGCTCGCGCTTTTATGCTTGATCCCGATTGGCTTGACTTTGTAAGGGACAGCTGCCGCAAGCATATCAGTCCACCTTTCGTAATCAGGGTCGTTC
>JAFGRH010000048.1 GCA_016935265.1 Candidatus Woesearchaeota archaeon
ATTGCTCGTCCTTATGGTAAAGGTCGAGAAATACTATCATTTGCTCAGCCTTAATGTAAAAGTAAGAAAGCCTGAAAGGCGGGACATATATTTCCCTTGTTCCTTTCCTTGCAAACCTCATCGGCTTGCCTGTTTCTGGATGTTCGATTGTCTTCTTTATTTGTTTTTTCAGCTTTTTCTTTAAAGAAACGTCTTTTAGTTTTTTGATTCTCTTTTCAAACGTAGAATCAAAAGAAACTTTCACCATTTTTCTAATTCTTTTAAGAAAGCCTTAGAATCGACAGCCTTAAATTCGCCCTTTTTATACCTTTTAATGGCTTCTTCAGTCCTTCTTGCGAACTCAAGGTCCTCTATCAGCTGCTTATCTAGGTTGCTTGCCTTTTTCATGATTATATTCTCTCCTTTCTTAAGAATAAGCAATTTTTCGCCTTTTTTGAAGCATTCCCTCATCTCCAAAGGAATAACTACCTGACCTTTTGTGCTCATTTTTGTTATTGCCACGTCAATCATGCATTAAGTAAGATTAGTCTTACTTATATATTTTTCGCTTTGCATTAAGGTAGAAAGGCAGCTAATAAAAGCTGCTAAAAAAATTTGCTCAGGATTTGCGGCAGAATGGCTGTAATTTCTGCTGCTAATGAAAAGTCGGCCTAAATAAGCAATTATTCAGAAAACCTTCCGCAACCGCCACATTTTTAAACTCCCAAAACCGACCGCCATATATGAAAGAGGCTGTGCTTTACAGGAAGCTTGAAGATAAAAAGGTAAAGTGCACAGCGTGCATGCAGGGCTGCACCATACAGCCTGACTACACAGGAATCTGCGGCGTGCGGCAGAATGTTGACGGCAAGCTTTACCTGCTCGTCTACGGAAAGGCAAGCGCTGTCAACATCGACCCCATTGAAAAGAAGCCCTTGTTTCATTTCCTGCCGGGAAGCCAGATATTCTCCATCGGCACGGTTGGTTGCAACTTTGGCTGTGATTTCTGCCAGAACTGGGACTTGTCGCAGTGCACCAAGGACCTGAAGGAGAAGCTTCTGAAGGAGAACAAGATTAAGGACATGGGCGTTAAGGTGTGCGATTACGGGTATGAGCTGCTACCGGAGAGGATAATTGAGATTTGCCGGCAGAAAGGCATCCCGAGCGTTGCTTACACCTACAATGAGCCCACAATATTCTTGGAGTATGCTTACGATACTGCAAAGCTTGCCAATAAGGAAGGCATGAAGAACGTTTTTGTAAGCAACGGCTTTGAGACTGAAGAGGCGCTTAAAAAAATAAAGCCTTACCTTGACGGCATAAACATTGACTTGAAGTCGTTCAGCGATGAGTTTTACAGGAAAACCTGCAAGGCAAGGCTTCAGCCTGTTTTGGACACGATAAAGCTTGCGCACAAGCTTGGAATATGGGTTGAAGTTACAACTTTAGTCATTCCAACGATGAACGACTCTGATGAGGAGCTGAAAAGCATAGCAAAGTTCATAAAATCAGTCGACCCTAACATACCATGGCACGTAACTGCCTTCCACCCTGACTACAAGATGACTGACAAGCAGTCTACAAAGCATTCCTCTCTTGAGAAAGCTCACAGGATAGGGATGGAAACCGGCTTGAACTACGTTTACGTTGGAAATGTGATTGACGACGTTCATTCGAGCACTTACTGCCCCAACTGCAAGGCCCTGCTCGTAAAGAGGAGCGGGCATTATATAAGCATAGAAAGCTTTAAGGATGGAAAATGTACTAAGTGCGGTGAAAAAATACCAGGGGTGTGGAAATGAGCATAAGACAGGCTGCTGTGGCAGGGGCGTTTTATCCCTCTGACAAGAATGAGCTTGAAAAGATGCTGCTGCACTTCCTTGACAAGGCTCCCTCTTCCGGAATCAATCCCAAGGCAATAATAGTTCCGCACGCAGGCTATGTGTATTCAGGGCAGGTTGCTGCTTACGCATACAAATGGGTAAAAGGGAAGAACAGGGCAATCATTTTAGGTCCCTCTCACTACAAATACCTGACAAACGCTGTAAGCGACACAAACGACGAGTGGGAGACGCCGCTCGGCAAGGCAGAGGTTGCAACAAGCAGCGAATTCGTAAGGATTGAGGAGCCTCATGTTCAGGAGCACTGCATCGAAGTTCAGGTTCCCTTTATCCAGAAAGTTCTCGGAAAGGCAAGCATCATGCCTATTGTAGTGGGGGATGCAGACCCAATTAAGATAAGCGCGCAGCTTGAAAGGGTGCTTGACGACAGGACAATACTTGTTATAAGCTCTGACCTGAGCCACTTCCATGATTACGAGACAGCGATTAGGCTGGACAACAACTCCTGCGCGGCAATCGAGATGCTAAACTACGAAAAGTTCGCAACAGAGGGCGAGGCCTGCGGCAAGATACCGATACTTGCAGTCATGGACTTGGCAAAAAGGCTGGGCTGGAAGTGCAGGATGCTGTACTACGCAAACTCAGGAGATGTAACAGGAGACAAAAGCAAAGTAGTGGGATATGCGAGCTTTGCGCTGTACTGAGAGCTGTTAAATTCCTGTTAGTTTCCCTCGTTAGAGGTTGGATTTTAGTGCAACGTTCGGCGAAGCCGAAAAATCCAAAGTAAAAAATCAGCGTATCAAGTGCGAAGCACCATTAGTTAAAACTTTGAGGGCTTTGGACATTTCATAGTAACTGAGAAGTAGTAAATAACAGGAAGATTTAAATACTTGTTATCATCACCGTATAATATGTTCGGCGTACAAGATTATTATGAAACTGCAAGAGAAAATGAAGAAGTATTTAGAAATGTATTAAGAGACTTGCGAGACAATAGAGGAAAAAGACCTATGGGGATGTATGTTCCAGAAGATTTAGAAACAGAAGCAAGTCTTGATGAAATCTTCCAGAAATATTCAGAAGGACAAAGAATGGGAAGATTTACTATTGATTCATTTTCTAGACCAGAAAAAACAAGAGCAACAATTAGTTTCAGAGATGTTGCTCCACTCTCAGGTAGAGGAGCCGAACTTGAATATTTAGTAAATGATGATAACTCCATAAAGTATGACAAACCTGGTTTTACAATGATGAGTTAAAGTCCAAAGCCCTTTCTATATTTAGCTGATTTTTTATTGAAACTAACATCGCGATTAAGAGAAGTTTCTGGAGCGAAGCGGAAGAAATTTGGGAAAATTCTGCAAGAATTTTCCTCTTAATCGCTGTTATGTGGTGAGCCTGCAAGGCGAACGAGGGAGCATAGCGACCGACAGTATGACGCAGACAAAAGATTTAGAATAATTTCCCTACTAATATTCCAGCCACAATAAGTAGAGCTGCGATTATCAACAGAATAATCAATAGTGAAAAATTTTTTCGTTTTCTAAGTAACTCTCCTAACATATTATTAGTTTATTGATTAGAATATATAAATCTTTTGTCGAGTAATATTGCACATAACATCGG
>JAFGRH010000049.1 GCA_016935265.1 Candidatus Woesearchaeota archaeon
CAGACAGCTTTCCTGAGCGGCTTATTGAGATAACCGATTCCACAACCGCATCAATCAGGGATAACTCTGTGGTTTGGGAAGGCAAACTAAGCGCAGGAGGCTCCCAGCAGCTTGCTTACACCCTGAAGGCAAACGAAACTTTTGATAGGTCTTTTGTAGCTTCTCTTTCATACCTGAAAGGAAGCCTGAGGGAAACAATCTACTCATCAGAGGAGTCGCTCGAAGCAGTACCGCCGTTAGAGGTTATCGCTGAGGCTGGCCAGGCATCATCTTACCTGTTGGAGACGGTCAACCTTACAATTAACGTAACAAACAGGGGAAGGTACACCATAACGCCGACAATTCACGTCTATTTTGAGGATGATGTTGAAATTACAAGGTATCCTCTTGCCTTCAAAAAGATTGACAGCAGAACTTACAGGTGGTCTGAAGAGCTTAAGAAGCAAAACCTCTCTGCCAGGAACCTTTCAAGTCAGTTTATTTTCTACTTCCGCGGCGTTAACGAGGACACAACAAACATTGTCGTCAAGACCGAATACAGAGAGCGCGGCTACCTGAGAAAGCTTGATGACATAAGCAGCAAGCTGACGATAGAGGACAAGGGAGTTGTTGTGAGGTCGAACTTCGGCGACAATTTGCTGGAGTCCAACCAGATGGAAACGCTCCGCGTATGGGTGCAGAACCTCAACCCTTATGCCCCTATTGAGGATGTCTATGTCAGAATAAACACCACAGTGGATTACGTAAGCGACGCATTCCTTGAAAGGCTTGAACCAATGCAGCAGGTGAAGGTTGTTGACCAGAACTTTTACGCGCCCGTGGTGTCTGGAGCAGAAGGCTATATCATGAAGGTGAATGCTTCATACACAAAGATAAGCGGGAAGAACCATTCAACCCTTCTTACCGAAACGCTTACTGTGCGGCCTGTTGCCGACCTGATAGTATCGAAGACGCCTGAAACAGCAACCATCCGCGGCGGCGAGCAGACAACTATTACAACTACTGTCAAAAACCCGAGGCTTACAGAGCTGAGGAAAGTTGCCATTGATGATGAGGTTCCATCTGTTTTTTCAGTAAGAGGGCCTGTATCAAAGGAGGTTACAATAAGGAGCGGGGAGACAGTCGTTGCATACATTTACACAATAACCGCGCCAAGGGTTAATACAGAGACTGTTTTCCAGATAAACACCACAGCGACTTATTCAGAGGAGCAGGCTTATGAGGTTTACAGAAACCCTGCGACTCACACAGAAACAAAAGCCTGCATCGTAACAGTCCAGCCTGAAAATTTCCCGCTTACGGTAACAAAGGCGGCAATAGGCGACGACATATACGTGGGCTATCCTTTCCAGGTTAAATACATCCTCCTGAACCCGAGCGCCGATAAAATAGCGAAGGACATAGTCCTTACATTGCCTCTCCAGCAGCAGTTCGACCTTCTTGGGAGTAAAAGGACTTACGAAATACCAGTTCTTTACCCAGGAGAAAGCGTTGCAATAACAGACGAGCAGATAAGGCCGAAGTACAGCGGCTCACTTTCCGCAGTCCCTGCAAACATAACTTACACTAACGGGTACGGATACCCTTTCTCTGTCCTTTCCACATCTGCTTCAGTGACTGTAGAAAGCAGGGAGGCAAGCTCGCCATTTATTGTGCTTGAGAAGTTCGTTCCTGAGAAAGTGAACAGCACAGAACCATTCACAGTTGTCCTTAATGCATCGAACATAGGGAGCTATGACGCTAATGTGTTGCTGGTGGACGGGGAAAGGAAATGGGAGCTTTCCGTGAAGGCAGGGAATAACGTAACAAGAAACTTTACAATGCAGCTTCTGGAAAGCGGGACAGTTACCCTTAGCCAGGCTAATGCAACTTATTCATACGGCGGCGATACCTTCACTACTGGCTCAAATATTCCTGTCCTTGCTGTTCTGGAAAAGCCCCTGCTCAGGTTCGAAAAGAAAGCGCCTGAGACTGCGAACAATATCGATAATTTTACAGTGGAGCTGAAAATAACCCCCCTTACCGACACGGTCATTGAGAACGTCGTAATAAAAGACCACATTTTCGAGTGGCACTTTAACGAGCTCTCCTCAGAAAAATCATTTGCTTACACCCTGGTTAAAACACAGATCGGCGCTATAGACCTCGGCCCAGCAACTGCATCCTACGAGGTGCTTGGGAAAAACTTCACAATGGAGTCCAATTCTCCTTTGGTTTCTGTTTCGGAAAGGCAGCTCCTTACCGTTACCAAGACAGCAGAGCCTTCAGACATACTGCCGGGTGATGAGGTTACAGTAACAATAAAAGTAAAGAACAATGACGATGACGAAATAAGCGCTGTCCTGACTGACGGCGAGCGGACATGGCAACTGACCTTAAGCCCGCAGAGCGAGGAATCCTTTTCCTACAAGCAAAGGTTTGAGGAAACGCAGACCCTGAGCCAGGCAGTTGCTTCTTATGAGTACAAGGGCAACAGCCTTGAAAGCTTCTCTGAAAAGCCTGTCGTAGCTGTGTATTCTGATGAAAAGCTTATTAAAGAGAAAGAGCAGAGTGAGGGAATAATATCAAAAATAATCGGCTTTATAGTTAAAATACTTACTTGGCGCAGGTCGCCCTAAGAGGTGATTCAAATGGGGATGTTCGGCAAGCTTATGTTTTGGAAAAAGAGCGATGATTTGGGCCTTAAGGGAGATGACCTAGGGCTGGGCGATTTGGGCAAGATGCCTGGCGATGACCCTCTTCAGCAGAATGCAGACCAGTACGGCCTGCCTCAGCAGCAGGGCATGCCCCACGATTTCTCACAGCCCCAGCAGCCATTCCCGCAGCAAAGCATGCAGCAGCCCTATTTCCAGTCATCAACACCCTCAATGGACTCAATGCAGTCCCAGCGGTCATACAGGGCAAACAGCGACATGGAGCTTGTCTCAGCAAAGCTTGACGCAATAAGGGCAGCCCTTGACTCAATAAACCAGAGGCTCGCAAACCTAGAGCGCATAGCTGAAGGGGACAGCGTCAGAAGGCGGGGCTGGTAATGCTTTACATCATAATATCTGCAGCTGTTTTTCTTCTTGACAGGGCAGTTAAGCTCTTAGTAATGAATTACGGAACTTACACCATCAACACAGGCACTCTCTTCGGGCTATTCGGCTTTTTCAAAGGCAGCAACATAATCTTCTTATTGACAACCTTGGTGATAATTTTAATCTTCATATTTCTTTTCCATAAGAAAAAGATACTGGCGGAAGTAGAGTCAGGGGTGAATGGGGGCAACAAGCTTATCACGTTTAGCGCAGCCCTCATAACGGGCGGTGCCTTTGGAAACATCTTTGACAGGGTTTTTTATGGGGGAGTTATAGACTACATAGACCTTGGCTTCTGGCCCAGCTTTAACATTGCAGACGCCTCACTGGTCTGCGGAATGGCTATTCTAATGGTGTACGCAATAAAAAAGAAATAGTCACTTCTTCTTTTTTCTTCTCTTAGCCTTTCTTCTCTTCTTAACAACAGTTACCTTTGGCTTTTTCTGGGCAGGACCGAGCTGCTTCTGCACAGCAGCCTTCTTGCTTACCGGCTTAATCTTCCTAACAGCCCTTGGCGGAGCCGAAACAATCAGTGCAAAGCCTATCAGGTTAATCAGGGTAACAACCCACAGCATGAGGCTTCTCGTGCCGTCTAAAAAGATGAATATGCTGAATGCCAGGCCAACAAGGAAGAATATAAGCAGCATTGTGTAAAGCTTCTTAGTTTCAGCAAAGAAAAGGAAGCTAAGTACTGCAAGCACAGCCATCACAGCAACAAAAAAGAGTTCTGCCAGCGAACCGCTCATCAGAAGAAGCGCGCCGACCAAGCTCAGAAGCATAAGCCCGTAAGAGAAAGTTTTGTCAGCCATAACCCGGCATTAGAAGTCAGATTATATAAATTTTTTTATTCTAAAGTAGTGTTTTCTGTTTTTCAGAGGTAGCAAGATTTATATAGGCGAGGGCGATCTTCACGCTTAATGAGCAGAAAGAAGGAAGCGCAACAAAGGCAGGAAGAGCTTGAGCAGGAAATAAGGAGAGTTAAGCTGCCACGCGGCAGGCAAACCTTTGCAATAGTTGACCAGCGCCTTGGCGGAACACGGATGAGAGTAAGGTGCCTTGATGGCAAGACAAGAATCTGCCGCGTTCCTGGAAAGTACAAAAGGCAGCTCTGGATAAGGGAAGGCGATACCGTGCTTGTCGAGCCTTGGGAGCTTTCAGGGGATGAAAAGGGAGATATCATATTCAAGTACAGAAGGTCGCAAATACAATTCTTAAGGAACAAGGGATACCTTAAGGAGCTGCAGGAATTCGAGGAGTTCTGATGAGCTTTTTCCACAGATACCTAAGAAGGCTTGGAAAGCTTCCGTCTGACAGGATTCAGGAAGACATAAAAAGCCACCTTGACGAG
>JAFGRH010000050.1 GCA_016935265.1 Candidatus Woesearchaeota archaeon
CCCCGGCGGTATGGGCGGCATGGGCGGGATGCCTGAGTACTGATTTTTTATTCTTTTTTCAGGAATGCGTCAACGTATTCCATTATTTTTTCTTTCAGTTCAGCATTGACAGAAACCTGCTTTCCGTAGCTCGTTTTCTTCAGGTGCAGTATGCCTTCCCTGATAAGCTCTTCTGACATTTCTTTAGCCCTTCCTTTCAAATCAGCCGGGAAGCCGCTTTGAAGGTTTTCAAGGGCAGTGTGGCTGTGCTCAAATTTTCCCTTGCGTGTCAATTTGTGCAGTATCTTCCCCTTGATTTCTGCATCAGCCCACATAAAAGTCCACCAAAATAGACTTTGAACAGCAACATTTATATACTTTTCTATTACTGTGGAGCTACAATGGAAGAAAAATCATTATTGCTTAGCCTGACAGGAGACATGCCCTTGTTCAAGATAATTGACTTTCTGCTGGATAACAAGGGGATGGACTTCAGCAAGACCGACATTGCAAAAGGGGCGCAAATCTCCCGAGCATCATTATTCAACTACTGGGCAGAGCTGGAAGCTTACGGCATTGTAAAGGTAACGAGGAGCTTCGGCAAGACAAAGCTTTACAAGCTGAACGCTACTAGCCCGATAACAAAGAAAATTATTGAGCTGGAAAAGACGCTGATATCAGAAGCCTTAGAAAAAGCAAATAAGAAAGCCATTGTTGTTGGCGCCTGAGTACTGCTTTTTTCCATAATTTTTTATATTCTTTAGTCTTATCTTGTGCTTATGGCAGATTTGGACGGGAGCGATAGCTTCATAGGCCACCGCGTTTCAGAAGCTTACAGGCAGGCTGCATTCGCGCTTGACCAGCTTAGGGACACAAGGGTTACTCCCGCAAGGATTGCTTACCTTGTGGATATGGCCCGCGAGAATTATCTCTGCCTTGATAAGCTGGGTGAGCGCGGCCTGACTTATTTTCTTGAGGGCATTGCTCGCTCTGCTGGCTACACCTTTAAAGCAGAAGAGCCTGTGCAGGGCAACTGCCTTTCTCGCGGAAGGAACTGATTATGTATGAGCCCTGAAATGATTCTTACGCAATTTTTTTAAATGCTTCTAAGTTAGCTTTAGTAAAATGATACCTGACAGGAGATTCCCGAGAATCCGCAATCTGCTTGAAATGAACGCAGCTGAGTATTCTAGTGGTATTTCTGATGAAAAGATGGAAAGAATGGAAGCGGTCAGGAGAATGGCTGCTGCTGAAGTTGCAGGCCAGCTCGGCGAGGAGTACTTAAGGGGCAGGGGCATTTATGATGGGGAGCTTTGGTTTGTTAAGCCAACCTGCACGCAGTGCACTAACAGCTACTTCACCGCAGTTGATATTGCAAAGGACCTGAAAAAGGTCAAAGAGTCAGGCCTTTCACCATCAGGCCTTGACGCCCTGTTAAGCTCTGCAGAGCTGAATTTATCAAGGCTTAGCGGCGAAGAGTGTTTTGGGCATACAGCTTCTTTTAAGGTCAGGGAAGCCTGCGCTGAGCACCTGAAAGCAAGGTTTAATGTTGTAGTTGACCTGCTTGATGAGGCAGGATATGCGTGTTCAAAGAATTCTGAGGGGCAATATACTAAGAGAATAGTTGAGAAGTGATTTCAACCGCAAATATCGCTGGTATTTCCTTTGCCTTTTCCGAAAATAAGATAAACTGAGCAGTATTATCCGCAATTATGAAGCATTTTTTCCGTGTTGAGGCGGTTAAGGAAAGAGCCAAACTTGACGTGAAGGACAGCAAGATACTCTCTGTGCTAGTTACGGACGCGAGGGCTTCGCTCGCAAGCATTTCGAGAAAGGTGGGATTGTCAAGGGATGCTGTAGCTTACAGGATAAAGCAGCTGATGAACAAGGGCGTTATCCAGGGCTTCTCTCCTTTCGTAAATTACAAGCGCCTAGGCTTCATGAGGATAAGGCTCTACGTCCTCGTCTCTGAAGAGTCAGAGGAGCGCAAAAAGGCTTTCATTGACTATCTCAGCAAGGACAAGCATGTTGTCCGAATCTTAGAGTTCAACGACCGCTGGGACTATGAAATCAGCATAATAGTCAGGAATCTTGACGAGTTTGACAAGTTCAAAAGGGCTCTTGACGGCGCTTTCTCAGGGCTTTTCATTGAGGAGCAGGCTTTCATTGTTATGGACCGCTATGCCACCACTTATTTCCCGACTGGCTTTTACGTTCCTCCCGCGCCTCCAAAAAAGGAGCCTGAGGTGGATGAGCTTGACTGTAAAATACTGCACGCCCTCTCCAACGATGCGAGGAAGTCCTACTACTCTGTCGGGCAGCAGCTGAACATTGATGCTGATACTGTGAGAAATAGAATAAAAAAGATGACTGACAGCGGAGTTATCAGGCACCTTGCAGCTGTTGTCAACATCTCCCGCTTAAACTACGACTTTTACGTTTTCAGCGTGGACATGCGCTACATAAGCCCGAAGGAAGAAAGGATGCTGAAGAACATTGTGGTGAACAACAAAAGCGTCATCGAGATAACAAGGGTAATTGGAAATCATTTGCTCGTCTACATCTCTGCTGAGCATTCCTCTGTGCTTCATAAAACAATAAAGGAGTTCAAGCTTAGGTTTGCGAACAGCATAAAGTCTTACATGACACTGATTGCTTACAGGGAGCTTTACTTCCGCCCTGTCCCTGATGTTGTCTGCATTCCCAGATAGATTAATAAACTACCTCTTTTTCTATTTTAATTATGGACGCAGTTATTTTCGATTTTGACGGAACGCTTGTTGACTCCTGCAGGCTTGTGGTTGAGTGCACGAACAGCCTTTCTGAGAAGTACAACTTTTCCCCGATTCAGGATTCTGAAATACTGAAGAAGAAGTCCCTTGAAGAGCTTTTCAGCGAGATTAACCTGGAGCAGCACCAGCTCCTTCTTTTCCTTAAGGACATGAAAAGCCTGTTTATGAGCCGGCTGCGTGAAATCCAATTCCACCCTGATATTCTTAGCGTACTGGAAAAGCTGTCGAGGGAAAAGCAGCTTTTCATCCTGACTTCAAGCAGCCCGAGCGTGGTTAAGTACGTTTTGGAAAAGCATAAGGGAAATTATTTCAAGTCAATTTACGGGGACAGCTCACTGTTCGGCAAGGAGGAGTCTATTGCAAAGCTGCTCAGGGAGCGCGGGCTTGACAGGAGCCAGGCTGTTTACGTTGGCGATGAGGTAAGGGATATTAAAGCGTGTAGGAAAGCCGGAATCAAAATCATAGCAGTTTCGTGGGGCTTTAACAGCAGGGAACTGCTTGAGGGCTCAAATCCTGATTTTTTGATAGACCAGCCTGACGAGCTTCTTGGTTTGCTTTCACCGAAAACTATTTAAACATACAGCCGAGCTTTCTCTCATAAAAGGGGGATATTAATGGCTACAACAACTAATCCAGATTCTATGGCGAGGCTTTCAAAGTCAGTGGACCGCCTCGCAGAGCTTTTGAAAGGGGCTGCTGCTGAGATGGGCGAAGACCCGAGCAAGGACATGGTTGAGAAGCTTGACGTGCTTATCAAGCAGAACGAGGACATCGCGAAGGCGCTATTACTGCTTCTTGAGATTAACCGCGAGCACCTGCCGAACATCTCAAAGCATGTCGAAAGGACTGCCAATGCAAGCGCTGCTCCGAGAAGGCCTCCTATATTCCAGGCTGCGCACAGAAGGCTGCCGGGCATGAACATGGGCCCTCCGCCGAAGAGTGATGAGGATGCATTTTAGGCACATCTGGAACAGTCTTCTCAGGTCAGAGAGGAATATTCAGAGGCGCGAGTCTACACTTCTTAAGAGAATAGAGGAGATTGAGGAAAAAATAGGCCATATGAAGAGTGATAAGGATTCTGTCCAGCTGAGGCGCATCAAGAGGGAGCTTCACGACATGAAAAGGGGATTACACGTCCCTTCCCATCAGCGTGCGCCTGTTGTTTAGCGAAGCCCTCTTAATCGCTTCTGAGATTATCTCCCTCACTTTCTTGTCCAGTGCAGGCGCAAAGTCGTTTGTTATGTTGTCAACATGGGATTCCTGTTCCTTGACTTTCTCTTTTACTATCGCTGCAATCTGGGATTTCACAACTACTAATGGCATTGGCATCACCTAATCGTGCGTGTATATGAACGAATCCTTTTCCTTTCTGCAAAAGCCGAACCTTACGAACTGCACTATCTCTCCTTCCTTAATCTTCTCCGCGCTTTTCTCTGCAAAGCCTTTGAGCAATTTTGCGTCGGGCATTAAGACTTCAACTTCCACTTTCTCATCTGCAGGGACCCACTGCAATATCTTCTTTCCTTCCTTCCTGTACTTCTCAACTTCCAAAGAATCAAAGACGAACTTCCCGCCCTTCTTCCTGATGTTCATGCAGTCCATCAATCTGTAAAGCGAGCCTTCCTTCATCGCCTGCATATCCTCAGCTGGAATGTAGAAGCTGCTGCCGGCTGAAATTTTTCTTTTCTCTTCCTTGTCAGGGTGCAGCTTTATCTCAACCTCCCTTTTCGGAGCGCCCTCAACAGTTATCTTTTTCGGCTCCGGAATGAAGAAGTAGCGGTTGCTTTTCGGGTCAAGCAGCTTCCTGTTATAGGCAGAGATTACAGACCAGTCTATGTTCGTCGGAGTTGTTGAAAGCCCTACCTCAACAGCAAGCTCTTTGAATGTTTCCGGCTGTATGCCCCTCCTTTTCAGGGCTTTTATCGTAACTAAGCGCGGGTCGTCCCACCCTGAGATTTCCTTTTTCTCAATCATCTCTCTTATAACCCTTCCTTGAGTCTCCGCGCCTATGACTTTAAATCTTCCGTACTGTATTACTTCCTGCTTTGGCAGCTTCAATAATTTCTTGATGCAATCCTGCAGCTCGACCCTCATCTCCCCGAACTCAATGCTCCTCATTATGTGGGTTATCTTGTGGATGCCGTCCTCAACCGCGTTCTCAAAATCATAAAGCGGCCAGACGCAGAACTTCTTCTTGTGCATGAAGTGCTCTTCATAGCTAATCCTGAAGATTACAGGATCGCGCATCACCTGGTTTTCTGCTTCCAAATCGCCCCTGAGCCTGAGAACGCACTCTCCTTCCTTGTACTTGCCGAGGAGCATGTTCCTCCATTCCTCAACGTTAATCGCAACTTCCTTTTCCCTGCAGTCGCACGGCAAGCCTTTGTGGCGTAAGTCGTGCATTTTCTCGCGATCGCAGAAGCAGACGTAAGCCTCGCCCTCTTTGATTAGCTGCTCTGCGAGGGAGTGCATCTTCGGAACGTCATCGCTCGCAAACAAAATCTTGTCCGGCTTTATGCCAAGGTATTCAATGTCCTCTGTTATGGCATCAACGTACTCCTTCTTCGCAGCTCCGGGGTTTGTGTCCTCAAAGCGAAGCAAGCACTTTCCTTCATACTCTTCTGCGTACATGTAGTTTATCAGGAAGCTTAACGCATGACCTAAGTGGGTGTACTTTGACGGCTCTGGCGGGATTCTTGTGATGACCTTGCCCTTTACCGCTTTCTTCAAGGGAGGCAGCTTTCTTTTCTCTGCTTTCTTCTTCTCCAGCAGTTCAGGAGAGGTTTCCCTGAGCTTCTCGAACTGGTCCTCAGGCTTCATCCTGTTTACTTCAGCAACAATCTTGCTGACTTCTGCAGAAAGCTTCTTGATGTCCTTCTTGCCTTTCAGAGAAGAGAGCACCTTTCCAAGCACTGCCTTCTCGTTAGCCTTTCCCTTGAACTGCACGGCGTTCTGCAGCGCAAACTTAAGAATATCGTCTTTCATAGCCTGAAGTGCCTGAATTAAAGTATTTAAATGTTGCCATGGCTAAGTTTAAATATTCTCATTCTTACCCACCCCTCATGCTAACCATCTGGCACTACCTTCTGATATCTTTGGGCATTCAGGTAGTCATGTTTCTGCCTGCCTTTAAGTTCAAGACTGACAAGCTGACTGACCTTTCTTACGCGCTCACTTTCATCATTCTAGCCCTGCTTGCCTTTTTCCTGAGCAGCTATTCTGCTCTGAAGCTTGTTGCAATGCTCATGGTGGTTGCGTGGGGCTTAAGGCTTGGCACTTTCCTTTTTATAAGGATAAGGAAGATGAAGACTGACAAGCGCTTCGACGGCATACGCGAGAATTTTTTCAGGTTCCTGCGCTTCTGGATTCTGCAGGGGCTTACTGTCTGGATTATCCTGATTCCTGTGCTTCTTTTAATGGGCTCTGAATCAGCATACACTCCGCTCACTTTCCTCGGGCTTGCCGTATGGTTTACCGGCCTCCTTACAGAAGCTACTGCTGACTTTCAGAAGTCAAAGTTTGTAAAGCTTAAAACAGGCAAGTGGATTGAGACAGGGCTTTGGAAGTACAGCAGGCACCCAAACTACTTCGGCGAGATTCTGTGCTGGGTTGGCGTTTATCTATTCGCATTTTCCTCACTCACCCCAACATTCAGGCTTTTCGGGCTTGCCAGCCCGCTTTTCATCATGATTCTCCTGCTGTTCGTTACAGGGCTTCCTCCGCTTGAGAAGGGCGCTGACCAAAGGTGGGGCAGCGAGAGTGGCTATCAGGAATACAAAAGAAGGACGAGCGTGCTTATCCCATGGTTCAGAAGGAAATAAAGAAGTATTTCATTGCCCTGGTTTTTGTCTTGGCAGTTGACTTTGTCTGGCTTTTCTTAATAATGAAGGGCTTTTACGACGAGCAGTTCAGCGCATTCGCAAGGCAGTCGGTTGTCTGGTCAGCGGTTATTGCATGGCTTTTGATTCCGCTCGGAATAGTTATTTTTGTTGATAAATTAGCGAATAGTTACAGGCAGAGCTTCCTGTACGGCGCAGTTTACGGGATTATTCTTTACGGCGTTTACGACTTCACAAATTACGCCACTCTGCAGGGCTGGTCTCTGGCAATGGTTTTCATCGATACGATATGGGGGGCTGTGATTTGCTCTTCAGCAGCGCTTTTCCTTCGGTATTTTTCAAATCTCCCCCTTCTCAAAAATAAACAGCTCCTCAACGCCTGACTTCAGCGCCTTTGCTATCTGCACCGCAAGCCTCAAAGAAGGGTTGTACTTTCCCTGCTCAAGAAAAACAATTGTTTCCCTTCGCACCCCGACCTTTCTCGCGAGGTCCTCCTGCGTCAGGTCGTAGCGCGCCCTCAACTCCTTTATTCTGGTTTTCATCTTAAATCCTCGCTTTGTCAAGGTCTTTGTTCCTGTACCACAACCAGCAGAGCCCAGCTATTACAACCATGCCAAGTATTGCTGTGCTTGTTGCCTGCGAGACGTCGCGGAACTGTATTGTGTTTTCTGAGAGGAAGCCGAGCACAAGCAGCCACCATATTGAAAATACGAACGCTTTCCCAAAGGCAAACATAACTACCCTGTTTGAGCGCTCATCTGTTAAAGGCAGTCCTTTCTTCTCATCACGGCTGCTTTTTCTTGCATATGATATTGCCCATATAATGCTTCCTGCCCCGGCTATTATGGCAATGGCAGACATTAGCGGGTTTCCTTCCTGGTATGATATTACTCCTGTGAGCAGCACTCCAAGCCCGACTGCAATGCCAAGTATTGTCATTAGCCATATTTTTGTTTTTTGGTCTTTCATTTTAGTTCCCTCCTCTCAAGCTTAAGGTTTGAGACTGACTTCACAATCAGCCCGAGGAAAAGTGCTCCTGCAATAAATGGGTCCACCATGAACTTCTGCTGAAGGGCGCTTGATATTGCTTGGTAAAGCACGCCAATCACAAGCACGAGCATCATTGCCCACGCAGCATTCCTTTCAGCTATTGCCTCTATCTTTGACTCGCGCTCATCCTTTTTCAGCGAGACCATTATCTGCGTTACGTCAAGCATCAGCAATACAAGCCAGCCTGCCGTAAAAATAATCCTTGTTGTAGTGTCCCAGTAAGGCAGCGCATTGAAAACAACTAAGGGAATTAAAGCAGCAGCTATGTACACCCCGCCCTGCCATTTCTTCGGGTGTATTCCCCAGCCTCCGTATTTCCTCCTTTCGAACCACTCCGGCTTTCCTATCATCTTGCTCACCTGTTAGCTTGTTTTAACATTATGTTATGTCCGTTTAACATTATGTTAGATATAGATAACATAACTTGTATTTAAATGTTTTGGTCTCTTTGACAACTATCTGTAGACTTCCTTCCTGTGGTCAAAGCAGTTTACTATTATCTTATCCTTTTCCAGCCTGTAAATTATTCTGAAGGGCGGGATTCTTACGCTGCGGTGCCCTCTCAGCTCGTAGCTTAGCGGCTTTCCTGACTCAGGAGCCTGGCTTAATTTCTTGATGTGCTTGATAATCTTCAGCCTCGTCTGCTTATCCCTGATTTTTTTGAACTCTTTCTTAAAGTCCTCTGAGAATATTATCTGCATTTTAGGCCATTAGAAGGTCGTCTATCTCTTCTTCGCTCATACTGCTGTCTGCCGTTATGGCTTTTCCTTTTTTTATCTGCTCCTCGCTCTTTTTTATCTTCTCGATAAGCATGAGGTCGTCCCTTAAGGCTTCTTTCTTAATCTGCTTAAGCATGATGTTGCCATCTTCGTTGAACACGATAAATTTAGTTGAGGGCTTTATTCCCGCATCTTTCCTGATTTCTGAGGGTATTACCACTTGGCCGTTTTGGGAAATTTTGGTTATCGAAACTTCCATTTGCATCACCTACAATGTATTTTAATAATAAAATATATCTTATATTTAAGCCTTTTGCAATTTTAAGCAAACTTACCCTCTTCTGTAAGGGAACTTGTCCCTTTTGTCACGCGGGATATTAGCTTCCTGCGCGTTCTCATCAAGAAGCACAGGGTCCCTCACAGTACGTCCATAGTCTGCAGAAGAAGGGTTAAGAACAAGCGGCTCTATGCTTACCGCGACGGTGCTTTTCTTGCCCCAATAGGCACCGAGCCCGTATATCTGAACTATTCTCTTCCTGAGCCCGTCGCATTCCTCTGCAGAGCATTTGTTGTCTATTACAGAAAGCGGCTTATATGGCTCTTGCTTGTACTTTTCATCGATGGAGCTCCCAATAATCTTATGTTCCTGTGCTGTGAGCAGCGTAGTGTCAAGCATGTGAGAAAGAAACAAGAGTCTATTTTTAAGCATTCCTCAAAAACCTTTAAATACTCTCCAGACATCCTTGCATTATGCCGAAAAGCGAAGCGATAATACCAAGAGCGCCTGTTGCAAGGATAATGGTCTCTTCAGGAGCCAAGCGCGTTTCTGTAAAGGCAGTTGACGAGTTCTCAAAGGTTCTTGAACGCAAAGCAGCGGACATAGCAAAGCGCGCCGCACAGCTTGCAAGGCACGCCGGACGCAAAACAGTTACGGCAGAAGACGTCAGGATGGCTCTGAAGTAGATTTTCGAATTTTTACATAGGACATCCGAAAATTTTTCACGACGATAACTCACTTCCCACTGGACAACTCTGTGTGAGCTATTTAAACTGCTAATTCTAAAAGTACGCTCAGGGAACACGCAAACCTGCTAAATTATGCTTTTCCCCTCCTTCGGAGAGTCGGCCTTACGGCCTAAAAGCAATTACGCAGGTTTGCTTAGCGTTCCCTTCGCTAAAGCAGAGATTTCTCAACTAAACGTGAGAAATCTCAGCGTAAGATTGAGGTTTCGAGAGGTATTGAAAATGCATAAACTAATGCTGGAATTTGAACTTAATAAGCAATTCTACGAATTTTATGGTATTCTTATGGGAGACGGGTGCGTATCTAAATATAGGGATTATGAACGTGCAAATAGGATTGATACAGTAATCACTGGCGACAAGAGATACGAATCGAATTATTACAACTATATCAAATTTTTATTGGGAAAATTGGGTGTTAACTGTTACATTTACCAGTACAAATCTAATAATACTATAAGGCTGACTATCAGAAACA
>JAFGRH010000051.1 GCA_016935265.1 Candidatus Woesearchaeota archaeon
AATGCGTCACAGATATATATTGGCAGGGCATAAATATTTTTGAAAGGGGGTGGGCAGAATGAGAAACAGATGCACAAGGTGCGGAATCAGGATAATGAAAAGCTCTTTTAATGACCCTCACCTCTGCAGGGGTTGCGTTGATTCGATAGATGACCTGTACAGCTCATTGTAGAAAACTATTTATTTGGGCGCATTTTTTCAGTTAATATGAGCTACTCTTCAAACAGCTGTTCTTACAGCTCAGAAACTGCAGAATATAAGCCTGTCAGGAGAGGCTGCACCTGTTTGGGTCTTAGGCCATGCCAGGGCACTTGCAGAACTAGTCAGTAAACCTGTACTTTACCAGGTAGAACATTGCTTTTATGCCGTCTTTCCACGTTATCTTTTTGCCCTCTTTGAAGCTCCTGCTGCGGTAGCTTATAGGCACTTCAACAATGTTATGGCTGTTCTTGAGGAGCTTTGCTGTTATCTCAGGCTCGAAGTCAAACCTTTTCGCTCTCAGCACAACCCCGTTAAGGGCATCCCTCCTGAAGACCTTGTAGCAGGTTTCCATGTCAGTAATCCTGCTGGCGTAAAGAAAGTTCGTCAGTAAAGTAAGAATCTTATTTCCAAGGTAGTAAAAGCGGTATCTTGGGTGGTGCCTGCCTGTAAACCTTGAGCCATAGACGACCGTCGCGCCCTTTAATATAGGGGCGAGCAGTTTTGGATACTCATTCGGGTCGTACTCGTCATCAGCGTCCTGTATAAGGATTACATCTCCTGAAGCCTTTGAGATGCCTGTCCTGATGGCAGCGCCCTTTCCCCTGTTCTTTTCATGGAAGAATATTTTGATTTGCTTTTTCCTGATTTTCTTCAGGATTTCCCTTGTCCTGTCTTTGCTTCCGTCATCAACTATTATTATTTCCTTTGTGAAATGCAGCTTGACCCGCTCCACTTTCTTCAGAATGCCGAGGATGTTCTTTTCCTCGTTGTAAGCGGGCATTATTATGCTTAGCTTCATGAAAAGAAGAATAAAAGGTTGATTTAAAAAATTATTGGAACTCTATGTCCTGTGCGAGCTGCCTGAATATGGGCTCAATTACTGAATACCGCTCGTTAATGCCTATTGCCAGCACTGCTCCTTCAGGCATGCTGCCCGGAGGGTAAAACCCTTTGCCCTCTTTTCTCATTCTTTCCATAAACTCTCCAAAGAAGAGGTATCCTTTTTCGCCAAGAAGATCCCTTATGTTGCCCCCAACAGGCGCCTCGCCGAGATGATACATGTAAAGGTAAGTAAGTGTATTCTCATGTGTAAGCTCTGCAGCAAGGCCGTCAGTGTACTGGCCGGCAACTCCCATAAGCTCCCTGATAAGGCCGGCAGGCTCTACTTTTTCAGAAGGAACCCTGCCTGACTCAAAAAGTTCGTTGATCTGATCCCTATTTCCTGGATCAATGCCTGAGAAGTCTATGTCTTTCAGCAAATCTTCAAAATCTCCGGAAGAACCTGAAGTCATTTCTGCTTGAGGGCTGATTCTTTTTATTTATAGTTTGCCGTAGCTTTTAGTTAAAATTATAAAAAGTAAGTAAAGCTGCTCAAACCCTCTTCGTCTTAACCCTGTCGTTAAGCCCTACTACTGGCGCAACCTGCGGCTCATATCTTGGTTTACCTGCAGCTCTGTAACCAGCTATAGCGCCTTTTCCCATTGCCATTAAAGCTTTTGTATCGCCATAGCAGTTCTGCTTTTCTGTTTCGGGAACCATGCTAAGCCCGGCAGCTATGTAAGCTGTGTCTACCGCCTTAACTATCGTGCTGCCTGGTCCGCCAAGAGGATTTTCGTAGCTTATGCGAGTCATAGACCACTCACCCCTCCTGCCTTCGCCAGAAAGCTGTTCAGCTCCAATCAGTTCAGCGCTCTGCTTAACGTTTTTTGGGTCTAAACCCAACTCATCACTTACCTTTATTATTGCATCGTCGAGTGTTGCCATTTTAACAAGCTGAAACGAGCCACCCCTATATAAATCTTTCTATTTTTACCACTATTTAGTGGCTAATTCTTGGGGCTCTGGGCTCGCCCTGTAGCGCCTTACCTCATAGCCTGCTGATAGCAGATTAGTGGCAGCTGCTACGTAAGCAGGGATGTAAACGCCGTATTCCTGCATAGCCTTTGCGCCGAAGATAACGGCGGCTACGCCAGCCCCCTTTCCGAGAACGCCACCGAATGCACTGCCGGCGGAAGCCTCCTTGTCCCTGTCGTGAATAATCCTTGCCCCTGTGGGAGCAGCGAAAAACATGCCTGTAGTACAGCCAAGCTGCACCAGAAATTCAAGACCTGTGTCCTTTGCGAAATCTTTGGTTTTTTCCACTATTGTTGCCATTTTAATCCCTCCTTACGGGAAAAAGTAATGAAAGCGCCATTAAAGAAGTTCTTAATAAAAATTGCGCATATTCCGAGAAACAAAGCAGCAATATTCGCAGATTTGCTAGTACTCAGTCAGCTTCTTCTCCTTTGCGAAGCTGATTATAGTCGTTGCGCCCTCTGAGCCGCCTGCTATCTTTTTCGTTTCGATGAACTTGTCCTGCTCAAGCTTGGCAATCCTCCTCTGGAAGGTCTTGTAGGCTGTCTTGCCGCCCTTCTCCTGATAGGACTTGTATATCTCACCTATCCTTTTGCCTGATTTCTCCTTGATAATCGCAAGTATTGCCTTCAAGTCTTCATCAAGGCTTTCCTTCGTCTTTATTGTGAACTCGTCCAGCTTTGTGAGCGCTTTCTTAACGTCATCAGAAGTTATTTTCTTTGAAGAGCGGTCCTCGGCAGCGTTAGCTGATTCCTTCATCAGGTAAAGCCCTGAGCGCATGTCCTGCATCTCTGATGTCTTCCTCGCTATTGTTTCGAATGCCGCATCCTCCCAGATGCCTTGGACGAATGCAGCGTCCCTTCTCTGCGAGAGTATGCCTTTAGTCTCGGTGTAGTTATAAGGCTTGAACTCAAGAACCTCCGGCGTGAGCCTCGACTTTATCCTGGAGTCCATCTGCTCCAGCCACTCCTTCCTGTTGGAGACAAGCACGATTGACTTCCTGTAGATTTCCTCCAGAAGAGTGTAGATGAAGTCTATCTCCTCCATCTTGTCAACCTCGTCAAATACCAAAACAGCTGACTTCTTGTTCAGAATCTGCTTTACAACTGCGAAAAGCTCGTCTGTCCTTTTGTTCTGCGTAAACTTGTATCCAAGAACCTCGCACATCTCAGCGAGAATCCTGAAGCTGGTGTTCTTCTGCCAGCAGTTTATGTATAAAGGGATTACCTCGTCAGTCTCTTCAGCAAGCTCGTCAAGCAGGTGCTTGCAAGCAACTGTCTTGCCAACTCCGGAAGGACCGAACACAACAACGTTCCTTGCGTCCCTGTTCTGGAAGAGGGGCTTTATCGCAAACGATATCTGCCTCATCTCCTTCTCGCGGTATGGAACAACTTTTGGCTGGAAGTCGTAGTTAAGCGGCATAGAATTCCTTACGAGGCTCTCACCAGCTCCGAGCATGTCCTTGAAAAACGCCATAGTTGGAGGCTACTCGGGGAATTTAAATAGTTTATGCCTAAATCCTCTTCTTGCCAACATACGGCTGCAGAACGTCCGGAACGGTAATGCTTCCGTCCTCGTTCTGGTAGTTCTCTACTATAGCAGCCATTGTGCGGCCGGTTGCTATGGCTGTAGAATTAAGAGTGTGCAAATATTCCTTCTCGCCCTTATCGTTGATGTACTTTATGTTCAGCCTTACTGCCTGGTATGATGTGCAGTTGCTGCACGACACAACTTCCTTGTATGCGTCCTGCCTTGGGAACCATGCTTCTATGTCGCACTTTTTAGCGGCAACTATTCCAATGTCGCCTGTGCAGATGTCAACGACTCTGTAAGGTATCTTTAGCTTCTGCATGAGCTCCTCTGCGTTTTTCATGAGCTCTTCGTGCAGCTTCCATGAATCAGAAGGCTTGCAGAAGATGAACTGCTCCACCTTGTTGAACTGGTGGACGCGGAACAATCCCCTAGTATCGATTCCGTGGCTTCCTATCTCCTTCCTGAAGCAGCTGCTCAGCCCTGTAAACCTTAACGGAAGCTTCTCAACAACCTCGTTCATCATCATCGCGCCGATTGGGTGTTCTGAGGTTGCGATTAAGTATGAGTCCTCGCCGTCAATCTTGTACATGACCTTTTCGAAATCAGACAGGTCTGTTACGCCTTCGTATGGCTTCCTTCTCATTATTAAAGGAGGGGAGACAGGAGTGTAGCCCTTCTTGACCAAGCTTTTCAGGGCTAAGTCAATGAGAGCCTGCTCCATGAGGACTAAGTCTCCTTTTATGAAGTGGAATCCTGTTCCTGAAACCTCTGCTGCCTTTTCGAAGTCAGCAAGCCCCCTCTCTTCAAGAAGCTCTCCGTGCGCCTTAAGCTTAAAAGAAAACTTCTTCGGCTTGCCCCACTTCTTAACTTCCTTGTTTTCGGTATCGTCCTTGCCTACCGGAACTGACTCATGAAGCACGTTCGGCAGCCGCATCATTACGTACTGCACGCGCTCATGAAGCTCGTCAAGCTTCTTCTCGCCGTCGGCTATCTTTTTCGGAAGGTCCTTGGCTTCCTTGACCTTTGCGGTTATGCTTTTGCCCTGCTTTTTCAGCTCGTTAATCTCCCTCGTGATGACATTTCTGGAGTGCCTTAGCCTGTCAACCTCTTCCCTCAGGGATTTCCACTTAGAAAACTTCTCGACTACCTCATCCACCCATGGCAGCTTTTCCTTGTCCTGCCTCTTCCTGAGGTCCTTCTTAACAGCATCAGGATTCTCCATTACGAACTTAATGTCAAGCATGCCCTAAAGTGCGCCGTGCTGGAATATAAATGTTTTGAAAAAGTTAAATTTATATAGGTGATTCAGCATGAAAGAGTGCTTATAATGTATCTTAGCCGTTTGGTTGAAGCTACTAAGGATCTTCCGCCCGAAAGAGAGCATGAGAGATGGAAGGTCGTAAGGGCTTACGAGCCAAACAACCCTTCTCGCGGAGTAATAGTAAGCACCTACACGTGCACCATGACAGTTTATAATTATGACCCTGGAAATGATGCGGACAATAGAGAAGTAGAAGCCCTTATTATGGGCAATGACTGGTCTTACTGGGGCTGCGTGGACAAAAAACTTAGAAAAGATTATGAAGATAAAATCAGACTAGAGCAGGAAAGCCTAGAGCAACAACTCGAAGAAATATTAGCCGGAGAAGAGTCACTACAGCCTGCTAACAGCCCAAGATAGCTTCTAACAGTTAGCCTTAAAAGCATAGTTTGATTCGCTTTTCCTCATGAAAGACCTCAGGAAAGCGGGAAGCATTGTTGCACAGGACGGGGTAAAGGTTTACTACTGGACTAGCTGGAGCAGAGAAATGGATAAGAGCTGGGTAGTTATGCATCCGGGCAGCTCCATGAACCACAGCTCACTGGAAGGCTTGGAAAAAGGAATTAACGAACTTGGTCACCCGACTATTCTGATTGAGCCGAGGGGTGTCGGCTACTCAGGCAGCCCTGAGGAGAAAGGTTACTACACTCTTGACAAGTATTCAGGCGATTTGGAAAGCATAGTTTGGAAGCAGGGCATAGCAAAGCCTTCATTATTGGGGCACAGCTACGGATTTATGCCAGAGGTTGATTATACTGCAAGAACAAAGAATGCTGAGCAGCTTATAGGAATATGCGCATCGCACAATTTTATTGAAACTGCTCCTAACAAGGCGGCTGTTGTTTTGTTTGGACTTGGGTGGAGGGCAGGGGAGACAATCTTAAGCCCTGTCCTTGGCTTGCAGCACTGGATAAAAGGAGAGGACCGAAGCTACAATGACCAGTCAGGCTTGGAGGGAAAGAGCGACTTGGGAGTTTTTCCTTACATTGCAGACGTTCCTTTTTCAAAACTAAGGGTTTATGACATATCAGGAACAGAGCAAATAGGCTCAGACATATCACAGCAGCTTGGTGAAATAGAAACGCCTCTGGTTCTCATCTACGGGGAAAAGGATATGATGGTTCCCTTTGAAAAAGCAGCAGGGGCAATCTTAAACAGAGCAGTAAAATCTCCGGACAAAACAGCCTTAATTATTGATAAAGCCGGCCACTCCCTTCCGATAACTAAGCCTAAAGAGGTAGCAAGAGTCCTTAAGCATTATTTATAGAACCAGCTGCAGCTTCTCGCCGCCGTTTATTGCTTCTGCTATCAGCTTTCCTACCTTGTTTTTCCTGCTGACCTTAAGCACGCCGTCCTTTCCGATATGAGCGGTCAGCAAGTAATCTCCGTCAAGCATTATGTTGACGTTGCTGTCTGAGAAAGCCCTGTCAACGTGGAATGTTATGTTTTTCTTGGTTATCTGCGCATCAAACTTCACTTCATTTCCAGTACCTTTTGTTTTCTGCAGAGGCTGGACGTCAATGCCTATGCCGAGCCTTTTCTCTATGCCGTCTATTGTAGAGCCCTGCTTCCCGATAACCCTTGCCATGTCCTTTTCAGGAACATAAACTACACACTTGTGGTCTGAGACGACCTCAACCTTTACATCTCCTGCGTATTTCCTCATCTCCTGCTCGATGGCCCTGGAAGCAAGCTCCTTGCTAGGCGACTGCTTCGCTGCTGCGCTTACAGGCACTACTACTGTTTCCTCGCCATAACTATATAGCTCGTATTCAAGCTTCTTTGTCTCGAAGTCAGTAACCACCACAACCGGCCTTGCAAGGTCTGCCTCTGTCATTCCT
>JAFGRH010000052.1 GCA_016935265.1 Candidatus Woesearchaeota archaeon
CTTTTTGGGATATGTGCTGTCTGACGAGGCTCTTCTCGGCGAGCCTGCACTTGAAAACTTTTTCCATTTCAAAATTCTCGGCTACAGGCAGCAGCAGGGAACTGAAAACATTATCGGGCCTTACGGTCTTGGGGCAACCCTGCTCAGCTTCCTTATTGTCCTGGGAGTGGGCGTCGGCATAGGGCTCTACTTCAAGCTACGCTCATCTAACGTCATAAAAATAAGGGAGAATGTAAAGACTCTTGAGACAGAGTTCGCCTCCGCCCTGTTCCAGCTTGGAAACAGGCTGGGGGACGGGCTCCCCCTGGAGATCGCCTTCAGCAGGGTTGCTGAGGTAACCAAAGAAACCCCCACCGGCAAGTTCTTCGCCCAGGTTGACAACAACATAAGGAATCGCGGCGTAAGTGTTGATGAAGCGCTTTTCAACAAGCAGTTCGGCGCAATTACCCTTTTCCCCTCAAATGTAATAGAGAGCTCCATGAAGGTCCTTCTCGAGAGCTCAAAGAAAGGGCCAAAAGTTGCTTCTGTTGCAATGATGAATGTTTCCGAGTACATAAAAGACATACACAGGGTAGATGAGCGCCTCAGGGACCTCCTTGCAGAAATAATATCAGACATGAAGCAGCAGATAAAGGTGCTCGCCCCAGCCATAGCAGGCATAGTTGTCGGAATAACCGCGATGATAGTCTCAATCCTCGGCAAGCTCACAGACCAGATGGCAACCATAGCTGCCAGCTCAGGGGCAGGCGCAAGCGTTCCCACAGGGCTTATGAACATTTTTGGGGACGGCGTGCCAACTTATTTCTTCCAGACAATAGTGGGAATCTACATAGTGGAAATCATCTACGTAATGACCGTCATGGTAAACGGCGTTGAGAACGGCGCGGACAAGCTTGCAGAGCGCTACCAGTTAGGGGACAACCTTACCAAAAGCACCATAATATATTCAATAATAGCTATTATTGTTACCGTGATGTTCACCGTAATAGCCACCTCAGTCATGAACACAGTAACAACAACATAAAATTTAAATAGCGTCCTCGCAATCAGGTTTCCATGGGGGAAAGCAATTTGCCTGTAGAGGACATAAGGCTGTCTAAAGGCATCTCAGTAAAGGACCTTGTTTCCCAGCTTGCAAACTCAGGCTTCCAGGCGCAGCACCTCGGCGAGGCAGTTGAAATCATCCGCGAGGCAAAAAAAGAGAACGCTTTTACTTTCTTAAGCTTCACATCAAACATGGCAGCATCAGGCCTGAGGGGCATATTCATAGACCTTGCCAAAAACAGGAAAATAGGTGCTGTCGTAACGAGCTCAGGCTCATTTGACGAGGACATAATAAGGAGCGAGAAGCCCTACCTTCAGGGAAGCTTTGAATCAGACGATGAGAAGCTGGGGGATGAGGGCATAAACCGCATGGGAAACATATTCGTTCCCGGAGACCGTTACGAATTCCTCGAAACCAAGGTAAGCTCCATGCTTGCAGAAATCTACAAAACAAAAAAGGAGCTGACAACAAGCGAGCTAATGGCAGAAGTCGGCTCCCGCCTCAACGAAAACTCCTTCCTTTACTGGTGCAGCCGCAACTCCATCCCCGTATTCTGCCCAGGCATAACAGACGGCGCATTTGGCACGCAGCTCGCATTCTTCCAGCAGAAGCACTCGGACTTCAAGATAGATGTAGTAAGGGACTTCTCCAAAATAATGGATTACAGCTTCCTTGAAAAAAAGAAGTGCGCGATAATACTCGGCGGGGGGATAGCAAAGCACCACACCATAATCTCAAACCTCCTTGGGGGCGGATTTGACTACGCTGTCTACATCAACAGCAGCTCCCCCTACCACGGCTCATTGTCCGGCGCAACAACAAGCGAGGCAAAGTCCTGGGGAAAAATAAAGGCAGGCTCGAAAGCCGTAACAATATACGGAGATGCTGCAATACTCTTCCCTCTTCTTATCGCTTCAGCAGAAGAATTCCTGTAAAATGAAAAAATTCAGTCCTGAAGACAGGGAAGTTTTCCAAAAAGCTTACGGCTCGCTAAGCCTTCCCCTCGCAGAGCAGAACTTCAAGTGGCTGCTTCTTAACAGCATGACGTCCTTCTACAACGATGTTGAATGGGATATTATCAACAAAAACCTCTGCCTCTTCGTAACATTTGAAGGGGTAAGGTACGTCTGGGGTCCTCCCCTTCCCGGAGAGAAGCTCCAGGAAACGCTTGAAAAATGCTTCTCGCTCTGCGAAGAATACAACAAAGCGCACAGCATAACTGCAAAGCCAGAGCTCCTCTACCTCCCTGACGAATACGTTCCGCAATACTCAAAGCTTAGCGGCTTCTTAGTGAAGCATCAGAACCAGGACTACATCTACAACTCAAAAGAGCTGGTAAAGCTCGAGGGCGGCATTCACAAGAAAAAGCGCAACCTGATAAATTCGCTTCTCAAATCAAACGAAGTAACTTCTGAAACATACTCTGCAGAAAAGCACGAGAAAGCCTGCCTTAACCTTCTTGAAAGGTGGAAATCCCAGAAGGAGGAACTAGTGCCTGACGACTATGAGGAGAAGTTCAGGCAGGAAGCTGACATGGCTGAGAAAACGCTTAAGCTTACTCCGAATCTCTCGCTGACCGGGCTTGTCGTCTTCGTCAACGGAAATCTTGAGGGCTTCACACTTGGAGACCGCATAAACGAAAATATGTGCAGCATATTCGTAGAGAAGACAAACCTTTCCATAAAGGGGCTTCCCCCCTTCATCTTCACAGAGTTCGTGAAGAAGTGCTGGAGCAGCTGCGAGCTCATAAACGCCGGCGAGGACTGGGATGTCGAATACCTGAAAGTCTCAAAGATGTCTTACCGTCCTGCAATAATTCACAGGTTTCACACGCTTTTCAGGAAATAGCTTCTAAAATTTTGACAGGATCTGCTTCCCTATTTCTGCAATTTGCCCTTCAGCTTCCTCAGTTCCGCTCGATGTAATGTGAATGAGGTATAAGTCCTTGGCAATCCAAAGGTGATAATAGTAGACTCCAGGCGGATTGAACTCAGCTCCGTAATCATCCCCGTTGTTGACGCGGAACCTGCTCTGGTCGCCGAACGCGTTCTCGCTTATCAGCCCCTTAGCGCCGTATAAGTGCGAGGAGTCATACTGGTATGAGCCGTTTAGGGCTTCGTAATCCGCAAATTTCTGCAGTTGAATGATTACCTGAGTGTCATTCAAGGCGGGAATGAGGTAGGCGCAGACAGTGTATTGCCCAAGAGAGGAATCCACAATATTTGAATAAGCCTCATCTGTCCAGCAGTTAGTTCCGCCTGTTATCCCGAGCTGCTCAAGGTCCTGCTCATTAAGATTGCTCGTCATACCCAGCTGCTGAAGGTCCTGTTCGTTAAGGATAAGCTCAGTGGTCCCTGATATCGCAGGGGTCTGAGCTGGGGGCTCCTGCACTTTTGTGCAGCCTACTGCGATAATTACCACGAGAATTGCCAGCATTATGGCGTGTTTCATATTATCACCTTTTCTTATTCTTATAATATGCGCCGGCCGAGATTCGAACTCGGATAAACGGCTGACTTCGACAAACTCTGCCATTTCCGTGCCACTCCGCGAAGCTGACGTGGCACTTGAAAGCTTTTGATCAAACTTTGGCCAAAGTTTGTTGGAAGGCCGTTGTCATAGCCATTAGACCACCGGCGCGGCAGAATAAAAGAAAAGGCATCAGTATTTAAAAGTTACCTAAGGCAGAGCATTCAGCAGCTGCACTTCGCCTTCTTGGCAACCTTAAGCAGCTTCACAATCTTTTTTTTATCTATCTCCTTCTCAGAAAAAATCTTCAAGTGCCGCATTGTCTTACCCTTACCCTCAAAAAGGTCCATCTCCCTTTTCGGCAGCCCAGTAACTGCAAAGCCGATATTTACGTGATCTTTAAGGGCAACAAGATAATACTTCCCATACCACGGAACACCCAGTCTGAA
>JAFGRH010000053.1 GCA_016935265.1 Candidatus Woesearchaeota archaeon
CTCCCTTCAACTGTAACGAGGCCAAGCCTTGACGCGATTATCTTTTCCTTTTCCCTGTATGTGCCCTGCGTGGGCAAGTAGTCCATTCCGTCTGCCAGCTCTTCTCCTGGCACGACAACCGATTTATCTTCCACTAGTAGTTTTCCCATTTTTCATCAATCACTTCGCTTTTAGTACTTTTATCTCCACTTCACCATGAGTAAGGCTGCTGAGCTCGCTGACAAAGTCCTGCTGCATTCCTGCAGGGAGCTCTATAACAGAAATAAGGCTGCCGTCGTTCTGCCATGCGTCTTTCAGCAAGGTTCCGTAGTTTTTCAGCAGTGAGTAGGATTTTGCTGCGTATTTCGCAGTAATGTGAACCTGTATCTCGCGAACCTCAAACTTTATCGGGAGCACGGTCCTTATCTTTTTCAGCACGTCCTGCACCTGGTCTTCTGCCCTTTTGTGCTCATCTATGCGCACCTTTGCCTCTGCAATTGCGTTTTCTATCCTCTGCGGGGGGTGGGGAAGCTCTGTTCTCGGGTCAATCCCGTTCCTCTGTATAAGGTGGATGATTTTCCTCTTCTTTTCCTCCCTGAGGCGTTCCCTGTACTCTGCAGTGAGCTGGATTTCGCCCTTTTTTATAATCTGCTTCGCAACCTCTGCAGGGTCGGACGTATTGAAAAGCTTCTCAAGAAGGTGCTCAGAGGCAAGCATGCCCTTCTGCGCGTCAGAAAATATTTTTTCGGACTGAAGGACGTCCCTTATTTCTACCTGCTTGCCGTTCTTGTAGTCTATTGCCTTGTCAGCATCGACGACTATTTCAAAATTTTCCCCGCCGAGTTTTAGCTTTGCGAGGTTGAAAGAAGGCCTTTCGCCTTTGTAAAGCTGGTCTCCCTTGGTCATTTCTTCTTTCCCTTCCTTTCGTCAGAGAACCTCTCTATTTCAGACCTTGTCAGCTTCCTGAACTTTTTGTCGTCCATTTTGATGTAAGCGCCGTCAACCCTGTCGTAGTTGAACTCCTTGTCGAGAACTTTTGAAAGCGCTTTAAGGCCGAGCTTTATTGCCTCGTCCACAGTTATGTCTTCCCTGTATTCCTTCTTCAGGATTTCCTCGATCTCTGTTTCCCCTTCGCCTATCACTGTTGCCTTGTACTGGAAGAATATTCCTGTCGGGTCTGTCTCGAAAAGCTTTGGCTTCTCATCGATCCCTGCAACGAGTATTGAAACACCGAACGGCCTCAGCCCTCCGCTCTGCGTGCATATCTGCTTAAGGTTGCATATGTCCTTTACGACGCTTAAAGTGTCTATTGCACTGTCATAAGTAACGCGGTGCTGCTGAGCCTTAAGCTGTGCTCTTTCTATAAGGACGCGCGCATCAGAAAGGATGCCTGACGCCGTAGCTGCAATGTGCTCATCTATCTCCCATACCTTCTCAACAGCCTCAGGAACGACTAATCCGTCAACTATCCTTTTGTCTGTTATGAGAACTATTCCATCCTTGCAGGCCAGCCCTATGGCTGTGCTGCCCTGCCTTACTGTCTTCTTTGCGTACTCGACCTGGAGCAGCCTGCCGTCAGGGCTGAACATGGTGATCGCGCGGTCATACCCCATTAACTGGTGCGGCATTGGTTGTTGCATTTTTTCACCTCAGATACCTTTCTTTTGCCTTGTTAATCATACCACTAACACCTACACTTCTCAGTATTGCGTTCTGCCTGCCAACTTTTTTGGTAAGGCAGAGCGAGGCTTTTGCCTGTTCTACGTATTTTCTGTCCACCTGTATCATTCCTCTTTGGAGATTACTGCTCCACATCCTGCTAAGGGGCTTGAAGCCTGACTTGGCAATCCCTGAAGAGCCCATAAAGGAAGAAGCTTCCCTCTGAATCGCGGAAAGGGCATTAAAGCCGGAAACGGGCTTCTTTGAAAAAACTTCAAAGACTAAATAACGCCTTTTTTCCCGCATACTGGGCTTCAGTTTCATTTGCAATCTTTGTTAAGAGAACTTAAATCAAGCTTTTTTCTCTCTGATTCGGAGATGCAGGAAGGCTATTTAAAGGTTGCGGTTTTTGTGAAGGAAGGGTTTAAAAAAGGATTTGAATTAGCTATCCCCGGAATGAGCGAGCTGGAATTAAAGGTAGCGCCGGGAGTGAAGGAAGCCTACGCTGTTATGGTTAATAAGGGAAAGAAGTCCTTCCCGCTTACTGCCTGCTATGAAGGGCTTGGCAAGCTAATAAATAGGAAAAGGCGCAGCACATGACGCTGTGCTTACTTTCCCATCAGTTTTTGGCCCTTACGAGCTATGCGGAAGGTTGCTCAGGTGGTATGTGCCTGGCAGAGACTGGGAAGTGCCTGATAAAAAAAGCTCAGGGGAGCAAATCGCCTCAATGAATATACAGCATGCGAGATCCTCGAAGGAGCATGACTATGCCTGGCCGGGGATGGTAAGCATTGACAACAGCATTAAGGCTGCTGAGATAATCAAGACAGACCAAATACCAAAGAGGATGCTTCCTGGCGGGGAGCCAAAGTATGCTAAGATAAAGTATGAAGAGCCTCCTGCCCCGCAGAAAAAGGGGTTGCTTAAGAGAATTTTTGGTTAAAAAAGATAAAAAAAGAAAAAGTTTTCTAGATTTGTCCTATAATCACGAAAGAACTAAAACTTGTTTCTTCGTTTCTTATAGCATTCCAGACAGTAAACAGGCTTGCCTTCTGTAGGCTTGAATGGAACCTGGCATGCTTTTCCGCACTCTGCGCATGTGGCATCGTGCATCTCACCACGCGGTCTGAAACCGCCTCCGCCGAAATCTCCCATCGTAGTCTCCTCCTTCTTATCAACTAACATAAAGAAAGCCATTTACAGCTTCCAATATGCTATAAAAAGAAAAAACAGGGAACTCTTTATAAAGGTTCCTATTTGCCTCTGCCCTCGTCACCACCGCAGCACCCAATCTGGCCCACAGACTCAGTTTACTATGATTGTTCCGCTCAGGTCTTCAAACCCTGCGCACATTAGAGAGCAGTGGAAAGGAAACTCTCCTTTCTTGTCTGCAACGAATTCTATTTCAACCTCTGCCCCTTCAGGAAGAAGCTCGTTAACGCCGAAGTCAGGTATGGCTATGTCGTGGTCAGCGTCAATGCTCCTTATGAGGAGCCTTACTGTATCTCCCTTATCGACTTCAATGGAGTCAGGGATAAAATGCCCTGTCGTTAAAAGAATCTGAAAGGTCTTCACTTCTGTCTCGGAAGGACCTATGTCTACTGAGATTTCGCCGGGCTGCTCATCCGCAGGCTGCTGCGCAGCGCACCCTGAGAAGGCTACTACTGCAATAAGCAATATTGCTGTTATGTACTTCATAAAGCAACACCTCGCTGTTTAGCCGCACTCTGCAGCCGTATTTGCTCCGGTCCCGCCCCAGCCGAAATAGGGGGTTGGGGTTGAAGAGGAAAGCTCTGTTTCGCACTCCTCGGGAGCCTCATTGAACGAGTCGCATATGGCTTTCAGGTAGCTTGCTGAGTCCCTTCCTCCAGAAGCCTTTGCGCCGTTAATAACAAGCGTTGGGCTTCCGCTTACGCCGTATGCCTGATTTTTCGCAGCATCAACGTTAAACAGGGGGTATCTTCCGCTCAGCCAGCTTGAAGTGTCTTCAAGGTTCGCAGTAATTGCGAAGGTCTCATCAGCAGACTCTATGCAGGATTCCAGCTGCTCTGCGTCAATTCCTGCCTGCTCGATGCAATAATCAGGGTCATTTCCTTCAGTAATGTACCCGCTTGAAGAAGCCTCTCCGCTGCCCTCAAGGAAACAGGTCAGGTAAGCCATGAACTTGTCAGGCTGCTCCTCCTGTATGCAGTACTCCCTTGTCTGCTCTGTAATTTCCTTCTCGCCGTGCATTGCGTAGTAAACGAACCTTAGATTAAAGTCTATTTTGTCGCCAAGAGCATTCACTGCCGGAATAATCCCTTTTTCTGCCTGCGTGCCGTACGGGCAGTAGGACATTACGAAAAGCTCTACCTCAGGCTTGTCTGATTTTGTCCCTGAAGGCTCCTGAGTTTCCTGCTGCTCCTGCCCTTCCTGCTGAGCTGCAAATTCAACAGTGTCAATTGAGTCAATGAAGAGAAGCCTTCCGTCCTTTGTAACGTAAGTGCTGTAGTCCCTGTCCTCAATCGTGAAATTTACGTTGTAAACTTCGCTCTTCTCTGCTACGCCGGTAAGGTTTGCAGTAATGCCCTCCTGGAGCAGGTTAGCGTTTATGAAAGCAACAGCGCTTTCTGCGGCTTCATCAGCAGAGATTGCTTCGCCAGAAGCTGCCGCTTCAAAATATCCGCCTGAAATAACCACTGCAAAAATGGCCCCTATTGAAATAACAAGCAGGATAGCCAGAGAAACTGAAAGGATCTGCCACTTTTTTTCAGATGCGCTTTTCTTGTGCTCGTGAGCTTCGTGGTGCGTGTGTTCTGGGTGGTGCTCGTGCTCCTTATGTTCAGAATGGCTCTCATTTTCCTTATGCTCGTGGTGCTCGTGCTCCTTATGTTCAGAACGGTGCTCATGAGCCTCTTGTTCTTTGTGCTCGTGAGCTTTATGCTCTTCATGGTGCTCATGATGCTCGTGCTCATGATGCTTTTTCTCTTCTTCCATTTTATTCCCTCCGTTTAATATGAGTCCTAACACTACAGGCTAGAATATTGAAAGGCTTCTGGCTTCATTATTTAAAGGTTTTGATAAATTCAGCCGGGGCTGGAGCCTTAGCTGAAGGCGCCAAGAATCGCCTGCAGGGTTGACCTGAATATCGGAGTAAGGAGGAAAAGTATGAGCAAAAGGAAAAATAGGCTTACCTTTGTCCATATCTTAAGACCTTTCTCAGGACCCCTTATTTTCTGCATGGCAAGGTTGAACATCCTGCCGCCGTCCAGAGGACCTACAGGAAGAAGGTTTGCCATGCCGATGCCAAAAGAAAGTATGAATATTACAACAAGCAGGCTGTTAATCCACTTAAGCGATTTGAAAAGAAATGTATTGTCATCGTTGAACCTTGTGTACAGCCCAATCACCCCTATATATGGCCTGCCCTCCTCGGTCGGGCTTTCGGCAGCAGTCAGTTCATAAGAGTTTGTTTCTGAGGAAATTACAATCTTCTCCCCAACCTCAACCTCTTCAATCTCAGCAGCAAGGTCGTTTACAGTTTTCAGGGGCGCGCCGTTAAATGAGGTGTATATTTCCCCCGGCTTAAGTCCTGCCTGCTCTGCAGGGAAGCCTTCCTGAACTGAATTGAAAGAGATTCCTTCCGGCTCGTA
>JAFGRH010000054.1 GCA_016935265.1 Candidatus Woesearchaeota archaeon
CCGCAGCCCAGAAGTTCCTTGGAGCTGAAAACATTTCAATAATAGGGGCGAGCATAGGCGGCAATATTGCCCTGAACTACGCAGCATCCACCAGCGGCGTGGGCGCAGTAGCTCTCCTCTCTCCTGGCGAGGACTATCGCGGCATACAAACAGAACAGGCAGCGAGGGAAATAAAAGCCCCCCTATTCATAGCCGCAAGCGAGGAAGACTCTTACGCTGCAAGCTCTTCAGAGCGCCTCTACCAGCTTGCGAAATCAGGTAAAGAGCTTAAAATTTACAAAAATGCAGGGCACGGCGTTGAAATGCTCCGCGGCACAGACCTTCAGAGCGCCCTTCTTGAATGGCTAGGGGAAAACTTCCCTGCCGTAATCGAAGAGAACATTACTAATGCTACGCTTCCTGCATCCAGATAAATCTCAGAGGTGAGTGCGATGAAAGTTAAAGTATACTCTACCCCCACGTGCCCGTGGTGCACGAGGGTGAAAGATTTTCTTAAGGAAAACAAGGTCGAGTTTGAGGATGTCAATGTTGCTACAGACCACAAGGCAGCGCAGGAAATGGTTCAGCGCTCAGGCCAGATGGGCGTGCCTGTAACTGATGTTGACGGCGAGCTGATAGTCGGCTTTGATGAGGAATCCCTCAAAAAAGCGCTCAAGCTTTAATACCGTAACATTATTAAACCTTAAGCTGAATTATTCCCTTAATGACACTGGCGCTCATTTTCGGCATTGCAATGGGCATTGGGAACTTTTTCAATGACCATACTGTGCGGGCTTTCAAGAAGGTTCTTGGCGAAGTAACCTCCTTTGTTGCAGGAGTTTCCGTTACTTACGTTTTCATGCTTCTCTTCCCGGAATTTGTTGAGAGAGCTTTTGAGTCCTATCACCCTTCAATATTCCTCTCGATTCTTATCGGCTTTTCCATTTTCCACATCATTGAGAAGTACATATACCAGAAGGCTCCAAAGAAAAAGCGCTTCAGGGACCTCGCAATAGAGGACTCTGCCATATCGTTCATTTACCACCTGATTATAGGAATACTGCTTTTCGAGCTTACTTCAGAAAACCTGCTGGCAGGCGCTTTGTTCTTTTTCCCTGTTTTCCTGCACACTTCAGTGCACGCCCTGCCGGTTGACATAACAAAGGTAAAGGCTATGAAGCTTTTCCTTGCGACAGGAACACTGTGGGGCGTTCTTCTAGCTGCGTACATTTGTACTCCCCCCCATATTGTCACAACAGCACTCATAGGATTTGTTATTGGAGCGCTTATCTTCAGCGTTATAAGGCATGCCCTCCCTGCAGGAGAAGCGGGCAGGCCGGTTTACTTTATAGTTGGGGTCCTGCTGTACTCGCTGGTGATACTGCTAACATGGCTCTGAAAACCCAAAAAAAGTACGACTTCCTCGGCATAGGAAGCTCTGTTGTGGACATACACGCTATAATGAAGGCTCCTGAGAGGATTGACATAAAATCGCCAAAATCCCTTGAGCAGTATGTCTGCGTAGCCTTCGCTTCAAAAACCCCGCTTAACGACCTAAGGCTCAGCGGCGGGGGAAGCGCAATGAACTCGCTTATCACGATGGCAAAGCTCGGCGCGAAAACAGCGCTCATTTCCGCAATAGGAAATGACACTTTTGGCAAAATAATAAGGGAAGAGATCGATAAGTCCTGCATTTCCAGAGAATTCCTTAAAGTGAAGAAAGGCAAGACCGGAATAGGCATCAACATAATATCCGAAGGCGAGAAGTCGGTTCTCATCTACAGGGGCGTCCTGAACGACCTTTCTCCAAAAGACCTGCCCGAGCAGGCAATAAAAAGGGCAAATCAGGTTTTCATAACAGCGCTTGCCTCAGAGCAGGCATACCAGCTCTTCCTTAAGGCGCTTAAGCTTGCAAAGAAAAACAGGGTAAATATAGTGTTCGCCCCGAGCATTTCAATGCTGAGAATTTTCAGCGGCAGGCTGAGGAAGCTGAAGAACGACTTTGACCTTGTAATGCTTAACTACGAAGAGGGCTGCTATTATACAGGAAAGAAGGACATTAAGAAAGTGCTCAGGGCTCTTCCCGGCAAAGTTTGCGTTGTTACCAAGGACAAGGAAGGCGCTTATGCCCGCGACGGCAGGAAATATTACCATATCGGCGCTGTTCCCGTTCCTGTCAGGGGTACCATAGGCGCGGGAGATGCCTTTAACGGCACTTTTGCATACGAGTATTATAATACGGGCTCTGTAAAGAAAGCCATGAAGCTGGCAAATGCCGTAGCTGCAATGAAAATTGAGCATGTCGATACAGTTTTCCACCCATCTATGGCTGATGTCCGGAAGTTCATGGCTCGTTACAAAAAATACCTTGCTGTTAAGGAGGTGAAGTGATGCTCGCCGCAGGCAAAAGCATTCTGAAGAAAGCCTATGATTCAGGCTACGCAGTCGGCGCCTTCAACATAAACAACCTTGAAGTCCTTAAAGCAGTTGTTTCAGCTGCTGATGAGCTTAACGCTCCCATTTTTGTGCAGGCAACAGCCGGCGCTATAAAGTACGCCGGAATTGAGGAGCTTGCCGCAATGGTTAGGGCTTCTGCAAAAAAATCAAAAATTCCAATCGCGCTTCACCTTGACCACGGACCTGACCTCAATCACGTCAGGCTCTGCATTGAGCACGGCTTCACTTCAGTAATGCTTGACGGCTCCCACCTGCCTTTTGCGAAAAATGTCAGCATTACAAAATCAGCCGCAAGGATTGCCCACGCGCGCAAAGTCTGTGTTGAGGGCGAGCTCGGCAGGCTGAAAGGAGTAGAAGAACACGTAAAGTCCTCAAGGCATGTTTTTACAGAGCCTGCTGAGGCAAAAAAATTCGTTGCGCTCACAAAGGTCGATTCCCTTGCTGTTGCAATAGGAACATCGCACGGCGCTTACAAGTTCAGGGGAAAGCCAAAGCTCGAAATAAAGCGGCTTAAGGAAATCAACTCCCTTCTCCAGATGCCCCTTGTCCTCCACGGCGCATCTTCAGTCCCGAAAGAGCTTGTTTCAAAGGCAGACCGCTACGGCGCAGCCATCAAGGGCGCAAACGGCGTCCCTGACTCTGAGCTAAGGAAAGCTGTGAGGAACGGCATAGCAAAAGTCAACCAGGACACAGACTTGAGGATAGCGCTGGTTGCAGCTGTAAGGAAGTTCCTGAAGGAAAACCCCAAGGAGTACGACCCGAGGAATATTTTAGCGCCTGCCATGCTCTCGATAAAGGAAGTTGTTAAGAAGCGAATCAAAGTACTCGGCAGCGAGGGCCGCGCATGAAATGCATAGGTCTTGACATCGGCGGGACAAAAATAGAGGGCGTTCTTATAGATGATAAGTTTCGCGTTCTTGAACGAATAAGAAGGCCGACTGAGCCGCGGAAAAGCCGCGCAGAAATAATAGCGAACATAGCCTCTGTGTGCAGGAGCCTCGGCAGGAGCCTTCCTGTAGGGGTTGCCATGGCAGGCTTCAAGCAAAACTACGGCGCGCCGAATGTCCCAAATCTTATAGGCATTGACCTTGCCTCTGTTTTGCGGAAAAAGCTTGGCTCTCCAGTCTTCATAGAAAATGATGGGCACTGCTTCGCCCTTGCCGAGCACAGGCTCGGCGCCGGAAAAGGCTCGAAGAACATGGTTGGCGTTACCCTCGGAACAGGCATTGGCGGAGGGGTTATAATTGACAACAGGCTCTGCAAAGGAAGAGATGGCGCTGCAGCGCACATTGGCCATATGATAATTGACCCTTCAGGCATTCGGTGCAGGTGCGGCCAAAAGGGCGATTTTGAGTCGTGGTGCGCAGGGCCCCACATAGTAAGGCGCTACATAAAGGCAGGCGGCAGGATAAAAAAGCCAACTCCCCCTGCTATCTTTTCATCAAAGGAGCCCGTTGCTAAAAAGATAGTTGAAGAAACATACGTTAAGCTCGGCATTGGCTTCTCAAACCTTATCAACCTCTTCAACCCGGAGCTGATTGTAGTTGGCGGCGGCCTCAGCAAAATGCCAATATACAGCAGGCTGAACCGCGAAATAATGCGCTACCCTTCAGTAGGCCTGAGCAGGAAAGTAAGAATTTTAAAGAACAGGCTTGGCGATTCTGCAGGGGTTTACGGCGCCGCGCTTCTGGCGTTTCAGGAGTACGCTTCTTCTTCCTCTAAATAGCCGTGCATGAAAGCAGCTTCCCTTAAGGCAAGCTCGTCATTGTCAAGCTCCTCCACTTCCGTCGGGAGAATTCCTAGTTCGTCTTCCTCAATTTCGTCAAACCACGACAACTTTGCTCACCTCCTTCTCAAGCTTTAAGTTTTGCATTTCAAAGTTAAAGAATGAGGAGAATTCGTGCGCAATGTTCGGGTCTGCCCTGTAGAGGAGCTTCTGCACCTCTTCATAGTAGCACCCGCTGCAAAGGTCTATCCTGCTGCCGCAGATCACGCACTCAGCATAGGGTCCTTTTGCAGAAGCATTGTTATTCATAGCTGAAACTTCAGGTATCAGCCAGGAATACCTTCCCCTGAGCCAGCTTCTTACTGCGGAGCTCAGGCATTCCCCGCAGATAGGGTTAGTCACGCTTTCAGAGCATACTTCACACTTCTTTTCCATTCTGATCACTCACCCCCATAGAAAAGTGTC
>JAFGRH010000055.1 GCA_016935265.1 Candidatus Woesearchaeota archaeon
AGTGAAAATTTTTTCGCAAATAGAATGAAGTTTGACAAAAAAGTCTGGCGAATCTGCAGCAAAGTTCCGAAGGGAAAAGTAACCACATACAAGGCAATAGCTCAAAAGCTGCATACAAAGGCTTACAGGGCAGTTGGCAACGCCTTAAACAAGAATCCTTACGCTCCAAAAGTGCCCTGCCACAGGGTTGTCAAGAGCGATGGCAGACTGGGGGGTTTTGCTAAAGGCCATAATAGGAAAAAAGCAATGCTTCAGAAGGAGGGCATTATAATAGAGATGGGAAAAATAAAGAATTTCGAAAAAGTAAGGGTTTAGCTACTTCCTCTTCTTGCTTTTCCTTATCTCTTTCTCAAGATTAAGCCTGTCAAGAAGCTCCTTGTAGCGGTTCCTTATGGTAACTTCTGTTACGCCAGCTACATCTGCCACTTCTCTTTGTGTTCTCTTCTCGCCATGGAGCAGTGCACTCACGTACAAAGCAGCGGCTGCTATTCCGGTTGGACCTCTTCCTGAGGTCAGCTCTGCCTTTTGAGCCCTTTCAAGAATTTCTATTGATTTTGACTGTGTTTCAGGCGAAAGCTTAAGTGCAGAAGCGAATCTTGGTATGTAGTCAGCAGGATTGCTGGGCAGTATGCTTATGCCAAGCTCTCTTGTTACGAAGCGGTAAGTCCTTCCTATCTCCTTTTTCTCTATGCCAGATGCCTCTGAGAGCTCATCCAGCGTTCTCGGCACTTCATGCCTTCTGCAGGCAGCGTATAAGGCTCCGGAAACGACTGATTCCATAGAACGGCCTCTTACGAGCCCCCTCTGGACTGCCATGGTGTAGATACGGGCTGATTCCTCCTCTACAGAGCGGGGAAGCTTCAGATAGCTCGCAACCCTCTTTAATTCAGCCAGAGCAAGCTTTAAATTCCTCTCTATAGCAGTGCTTATCCTATACTGCCACTTCCTAAGCCTGAAGAACTTGTTCCTGCTCTTGCCGGAAAGCCTTCCCAGGTCAGCCTTTCCGCCTACTTCTGTGCCTAGGCCCTGGTCATATTGAGTGTAAGTCATAGGCGCTCCAGCTCTCCTTCTGGATTCTCCGCCTTCAGAATCAAATTCGCGCCATTCCTGGCCGAAGTCAATCATCTTGTCTTCTACAACCAGGCCGCAGTCTTTGCAGATGACTTCCCCTTTTTCCTTGTTCCAGAAAAGATTAATGCCCCCACATTCAGGGCATTTCTTCACGTAATCCGCCATTTTACCCCCCAAACCTATTGGAGCTGAAGAGCAGTAAACCTAACCCCCCAACAATCCAATGAAGCATTATTTTATGATTAGCAACAAATTTTATAAATGTAAGTCATAACTCATATTTAAACCTTTCGGCGGTTATCGTCGCTTTGCCCAAAAAAGCAATGTTTTATAAGGTTTGCGGAAGTAGAAAAACTTTTTAAACTAGGGAATTAGACATTCAAAAAATGGCAGAACAGGCTATTATAAACGGACAGATTGGCATGTACCAAGTGACAGCGATAGGCCCAAGTGAAGAGCTTGCCCATCACCTTTACCAGACTGTTAAAAGAGGCATGTATAAAGAGGGTGGTAGCAAAGAGGATAATAATGATTATGCTTTTACGCTCCTGCTTGAAAAAGAGCCGCAAATGCCCGAAATTACAGGGAAAGGAGCAGTTCCTGGGCTTGAAGATACAGCAGATGAAGGCGGGGAAGCCAGCCCATTAGAGCTTGAATTAAGAATGACTAAAAAAGCACCTAGCGCTAAAAATTGGAAAAAGTACGGCGCACAAATGATACCGAAAGGGTTTAATTTATATGGTGTTGAACCGCACAAAACGCGCGGCAGGGTAGACAGGTCAACAAGCGAAACATCCTCTGTTCTTTTAAAAGGCCACCCGCCTTTTCCTGACGATCATTTATTAACAATATACTTTTCAGAGGCAGCTTACGAAGCAGCCCACCCAACAGCAACGCATAAATAACCCCTTCTATTTTCTTCCCTTATGAGCAAGGAGAGCCTTGTCGAGGGAATGAGCAAGAAAAGCTTTCTTGGCTTTGTCAAGAGCTTCAATCCGCATGCTGACCTGAAGAAAGTGGAAGAGGCTTACGACTTTGCGAAGGAAGCGCATAAGGACCAGAAGAGGATGTCAGGAAAGGACCACTTTGACCACCTTCTTAACACATCCTACATACTTATAAAGTTGCGCTTAGATACAGAGACGATATGCGCAGCCCTGCTTCACGACACTCTTGAAGACACTGAAACTAAAAAGGAAACGATAAAGAAGAAGTTCGGCGATGAAATCCTCTCTCTTATAGAGGGCGTCACAAAAATAAGGAAGATACGGCTCGAAACAGTGGAGGAGGACAGGGCTGAGAACATCAGGGAAGTTCTTTTAGCGACTATTAAGGACATAAGGGTTATTCTCATAAAGCTTGCTGACAGGCTTCATAATATGAGAACGCTGAAGTACCTTGATGAAAAGGACCGCAAGTCAATATCGCAGGAAACGCTTGAAATTTACGTGCCTATTGCTTACAAGCTGGGGATGTACAAGCTGAAGTCTGAGCTTGAGGACTTAAGCCTTAGGTATCTTGAGCCTGAAATTTACCAGGAGCTGAAGAGCAGGATTGCGAAGAAGAAAGAACAGCGCGATAAAGAGATAAGAAGCATTATTGAAAAGGCAAAAGCGGTAATGGTGGAGAAGAAGCTTGACTGCAGGATTTACGGAAGAGCAAAGAATTTCTACAGCATTTACAAGAAGATGAAGAAAAAAAGCATTCCCTTCGAGGAAGTGAGGGATTTGTACGCGATAAGAATCATAGCGAAGACGCAGGATGACTGCTACCGCGCTCTTGGAGCTATCCACGCTGCATGGACTCCCATAAGCACGAAGTTTGACGACTACATAAGCACGCCAAAGCCAAACCTTTACCAGTCTCTCCATACAGAAGTCCTTATAGACAAGAAACCTGTTGAAGTGCAGATAAGGACCTGGGACATGCACCACGTTGCAGAGGAGGGCATTGCTGCGCACTGGCGCTACAAAGACACGGAAAGAGATAAAAAATTCGACAGGAGAATAAGCTGGCTCAAGCAGATACTTGAGTGGAAAACCTCAAAATCCGCAAGGGAGTTTGTAGAAGATTTGAAAATAGACCTTTTCAAGGATGAGATATACGTCCTTACGCCGAAAGGAGACCCGATACCGCTCCCTGAGAAGGCGACACCGATAGATTTTGCCTACGCTGTCCATACGGACATAGGAAACCATTGTGCAAGAGCAAAAGTAAACAATGCGATTGTCCCCCTTGACCACGAGCTGAAAAGCGGGGACGTATGCGAGGTAATAACTCTGAAAAATGCTGCACCGTCAAGAAACTGGCTTAAGATAACAAAGACAAACATCGCAAAGAGCAAGATAAGGCAGAAGCTGGGCATAGTTGCTGACAGCGACGTAAAGAAGGAAGAGGAGGAGGTAAAAGAGGACCTGACAGCAAAGATAGAGGGAGTAAAGGCATCCAACGTCAAGATGTCAAAGTGCTGCACGCCGAAATACGGCGAATCAATTATAGGCTACAGGATGAAGGACGGCAAGGTCGCTATTCACCTTAGCGCGTGCCCGAACCTTAAAGACCTGGAAGACACGAGAAAAGTCAAACTGCTGTGGAAGCAAAAGGAGAAGCAGGACCTAGTGAAGATACAGGTCGAGATTGAAGACAGGATAGGATTGTTTGCGGACATACTCAACATATTCTCAGCTATGAGGATTAACGTAAACAGCATAAACACGAAAAATACCAAGAACAAGCTTTACATAGTCTTCGAGATAGAGGACAGGGAAAGCCTGCCTAAGCTCATTCCACAGATAAAGGCTGTGAAGAACGTGATTGAGGTTAAGACTGAGCAGGATTAAAAGGAACGGAAAATCTTTCAACGACTTCCACGTCAAATTCTGAAATGTAATTTCTGAAATCAAATGTCCCGTAAGAAGGGCAGAATATTTTGTCCTGATGCCTGACTACAAGATGGTCCCTGTGTTCTCCGCGCTTGTTTGTAGCCCGAATAGCCCACATGATAGGCTGTTTGCAATAGTCAGGAGTTATCAGTTCAAAACGCGAAACCCCCGGAACCCTTGCGATTTCAGGAAGCTCGAGCTCGCGCTGCGGAAACATGCCGTGCCCGTCATAGCCGAGCATGTCAAAGCACGTATGCCCGCAATCATAGTCATGCTGCTGGAATTTCTGCACAACTTCCTGGTCAAGGGTCATGGCGAAAGCTAACGCTAACTAATTAAAAAAATTTGCTAAAAAATAAAGAAAAGACCGCATAGGTGGCTGTAGAGCTTTTAGTAGCCGCACGCTGAATGCCTCGTTACCTTGGCACTTACACGCCAGCTCTATCAAACCTGTATTTTACAGGCGCTCAAG
>JAFGRH010000056.1 GCA_016935265.1 Candidatus Woesearchaeota archaeon
ATATATAATTTTAACACAAGAGTATTTAAAGAGGGCTGTAAAACCAAGGGCATGATTACTAAATCCGGCCTCGCCATATCGCTTTCAAGGCTAGAAAGCTTTTCGGACCCTAAATTAATGAAGGAGCAGTACTCAACTGACTCTGAGACTGCTGCGGACTTACTTTGGTTTGCGTACATGCAGGGCGATATCGAAACGAAAGTTATCGCTGACCTTGGAGCGGGAACGGGCATTCTTGGGATTGGATGCTGCCTTTTGGGTGCGAAAAAGTGCTACCTTGTTGAGAATGACCCTGAAGCGATAATCTCGCTTAAGAAAAACATTGAGGTAATGCAGATAAAGAACGCTGAGATTGTTGAAAGCGATGTAGCCAGCTTTGCCAAAAAGGCTGATGCTGTTGTGCAGAACCCTCCTTTCGGCACAAAGGCAAGGCATGCTGACCGCGAATTCCTTGAGAAGGCTTTCAGCATTGCAAAGGTCGTTTATTCTTTGCACAAATCCTCAACAAGGAAGTTTGTTGAGGCTATTGCGAAAGACAGGGGCTTCTCTATCACCAACCGAATAAAATACATGATGCCGCTTAAGGCAACGCATTCATTCCACAGAAAGAAGATACAGAGAATAGAAGTCGAGCTTTACCGCCTTAAATCGGCGTAGGCGGCTTTTTCTTGAACATGAAAAGGTACTGTATAGCTGTGAGCAGCCTGCCTAAAATCACGCCTGTTACAAAAACAAGGAAGTACATTGCGAACTGCACAGCATCCATGCGACATGCAAAAAAGGACTTGCTTATATGGGCGCTCCAAGCAGAAAAGGTAAATTCCGCGGCTGAAAGATGTTAGGGGCATCGCTGCAATTTAGAGAGGCAGCCCTAAATTAAAGGGAAAAGTGGTTATACGGAAACGTAAGTAGAATACTTAGGTCTCGATTTCCTGCGTTATGGTCCAGTCGACAAGGGTGTCGACAAGCTGGCCTAGGTAAGTCTTGAGCGGGATTATCCTTTCAGAGTTTGATTGCCGGTCTATTAGCAATTCTATTTTTCTGACTTCTTTTGCGAACTTTACTGTTGACTGAACGTTCATTTCCTCAATTGTCTTGACAAGAAGGTTCATCAGGTCAAGGCAGTTCTGCTGGAGGTTTTTCTGCTTCTTCAGCTTAAGAAAGTTGTCCGCTACCCCTTCAAGGTTCTTTGAAAGCAGCGATATGTAAAAGAGGTCTATGTTGCGGAGCTTTGAGCTAGTCCTGAACATAAGAGCCGTAATTACTGACTTGGTTATAAGCATGTTGCTCCTGTCTATTTCCTCCTCGTAACGCTCAAGAAGCTCTGCTGAGCTGCCCTTCATCATGATGTTGAGCATGTTTGCCATCTTCTTAATCATGGTCTTCAGCAGGACTCCGGGGTCTTCCACGGTTATTGAGGATTCGCACATTATCTGGTTATCGCCAAACTCTACAACCTCTATTCCGCCAAGAAGCCTTTTCTGGTCGAGTATGTCCAAGGATGTTATTTTGCGGTCCACCTGTATCCTGAATGACTTTACAGGGTTGAGGTAAGAAGCTACGATGAACTTGTTGATAATTTTCATGTCATGCTCTTTTATGTTGAGGAAAAGGTTTGATTCCTTGCGCTCTGCGGCGTTGGGGCTTATCAAAAGGTTGCCCTCAGAAGAAGTTTCCAGAGCTACCTTTGACTTGGTGGATATGTTGTTCTGCTTGCACCAGCTTGCAGGCAGGTATATGTAGTAAGTATTCCCCGACTTCTGCACGTTGCGTATGTCCATGTAAGCAGTGCCAAATGGGTACTACTTATAAAGCTTTGGTTCATGGTATATTGGCAAAAAGGAAAACCTTAAAAACAGGCTGGATTTTGCAGGTTCTATGGAGCTTAATGTGGTCGAGGAAACGCCGAAAAGGCTTGTTGCAGAGGTAAAGGGCGCCAGCCATACGCTTTGCAACGCGCTCAAGTCAGAGCTTTGGAAGAATTCCCATGTCAAGGTTGCTACTTACGCGATAAAGCACCCTTTGGTAGGCTCGCCTACGATAACGGTTGAGACTGACGGGACTGCAAAGCCAAGAAAGGTTGTTGCTGATGCCGTTTCCAAGCTTTCTGCAAAAACAGACAAGCTGAAGAAGGAAATAAAGAAGCTCAGGGTTTAATTCTTATTTCATTGCTGAAAGGACTCTTTTAGATGCAATTATGAGTCCGGCTGTCCTTAAATCAGTGCTGTACTCGCCTGCGGCAGCCATTACTTCTGAAAGGGCTTTTTTCATGTAAGTTTCAAGCTCTGTGTTCACTTTGTCCAGCTTCCATCTCTCTCCCTTTCTGTTCTGAAGCCATTCAAAATAGCTTACAGTTACCCCCCCTGCGTTCGCAAGTATGTCAGGAACGACCATAACTTCCCTGTCTGCGAGAATCTTCTCCGCATCAGGCGTTGTGGGCCCGTTTGCAAGCTCTATTATGACCTTGGCGCATATTTTTTCTGCGTTCTGCTTAGTTATCTGGTTTTCGAGAGCAGCCGGAATAAGGAAGTCCACGCCAAGCTCAAGAAGCTCCTCATTGGAAACGAGCTGGTGCTTCTCAGCTTCCTTGTCCACAGAGCAGACCTTCTGAAGGGAGCCGTGCTCAAACTTAAGCTTCAGCAGCCTTTCGGGATGCAGGCCTTCAGGGTCGTAAATGCCGCCTTTTGAGTCTGAAAGACCGACTACTTTGTAACCGTTAAAGTGGAGCAGGTTCGCAACCCCGTAACCAACGTTCCCTATGCCCTGCACTGCAACCGTCGTTTCCTCAGGCTTCATCTTAAGCTTCCTTGTAAGCTCCCTTGCTATGATGAAGCCACCTCTTCCGGTTGCCTCATCCCTTCCGAGAGAGCCGCCCGCATCAACCGGCTTGCCTGTGAAGGCCGCAGGGCACGGCTTTCCTGCAAGGCGCTCGTACTCGTCCCTCATCCACATCATTATCCGGGGATTTGTGTTGACGTCCGGGGCAGGAACATCAGCATCAGGCCCTAAATTTTTGTAAAAGGCCCTGACATAAGCTCTGCTTATTCCCTCAAGCTTCTCCTGCGTTAACTCTTTCGGGTTGCAGGATACGCCGCCTTTTCCCCCGCCGAAAGGAAGGTTGAGCAAAGCAGTTTTCCAAGTCATCCACATTGAAAGCGCCTTTACTTCGTTAAGGCTGACATCAGGGTGGAACCTTATGCCGCCCTTGAATGGTCCCAAAGCATTGTTGTGCTGCGCCCTGTAAGCCGTGAAGTTATCGCCATCAACTTCCAGTTCTGCCTCAAGAACGTTTTTGTAAGAAAGGAGCTTTTCAACATCGCCCTGTCCCAGCTTAAGGCAGCTTGTTGCCTTTATTAGCTGCTCCTTGGCGAACTCAAAAGGGTTTGTCATTGGTGGAAAGTTAAGCAGCTACATTATAAATTTTGCGAGAATAGGCTTAGCTGAACCTTCCCTTTACCTTGTTCTCGTCAGAAGTAAGTATTCTCTCAATCTCCTGATTGTATTGGCTTGAGGCGTTGTTCATAATCTTTCTCATAACTAAGTAGAAGATTACCACTAAAAGCACGCCAATGCCCAGTAGTATCTCGTTTTTCATGAAAAAAGAGAAGCATGCCCTGTTTATATATTTTTCCGGTTTGGAATCAACAATTTTATAAACTTGCTTTACAGAACGCTAAGCATGAAGCGGAGAAGGAGGAAGAAAGGGTTTGACCCTGCCAACAAGAGGCTGGACGAATTTCTCACGCAGCTTGACATCGAAGCTGAGAAGAAAAAGCAGATAGTGGACTACTTTGAAAAGCTCACTTTTGAGCAGCTTAAGTCCCTCGGAAAGCGCTGATTACTTTATGATGCCATAACCTATAAGCCGCCACCTTGTGCCCACTATTCTCGAGATTGTAACCCTTGACCCTGTCTCTGCGCAGACAGGCAGCTTTAGCTCGCAGATTATGTGGTCCTTTTTCAGCTCAGAAACAACTCCCACAGTTGCCGCGGAATTAACGTTAAGCATAAGCTGCTCTTTCAGCTTTATCGGCTCTACCACAAGAACGTCCTTTGCCCCCACAACCCTTTCAAGCAGGTTGGTCTGCAGCTTTAGCGTGCTCCAGACAGGGGGCAGCTTGCCAGGAAGCCCTGCTATAGAGCCTGCAAGGGTATCTGACTTAACAACAGAAGGGTCAAGCGTGGTCATTAACCCTATTGAGCCGCTCGGGTGAATCTCGCTAACATCGTTCCCGCCCGTCTTGAGCGAAAGTATTTTTGTGGATACCGGCTGCCAAAAAGTCCTGCCCTGCTTTTCAACCTTCCTTCCCGGGGCAATTTCAATGTCGATTCCTTTTTTCAGCAGTCCCTGCCTTAGCACGCCGCCAAGCACTCCCCCGCTTATCTTAAGGGGCTCTGCACCGGGCCTGTTAATGTCAAACGACCTTACAACGTAAAAGATAGGGTCTTTTGATTCATCCCTTTCAGGAGTTGGGAATTTTTCCTGCATTGCCTGTATCAAAGCTCCGATGTTAATCCTCTGCTGGGCGGAAATGGGAATTATTGGAGCGTCTTCATAAGGCGTGCCCTTTACGAACTCTTTTATCTGCTTGTAATTTGCAAGGGATTCCTCCTTGCTCACAAGGTCAATCTTGTTCTGGACTATCACTACGTCCTTGATGCCTACAATCTGGAGCGCCATTAGATGCTCCCTTGTCTGCGGCTGGGGGCATGGCTCGTTTGCAGCTATAAGCAGAAGCGCGCCGTCCATTACCGTTGCGCCTGCAATCATTGTAGCCATTAAGCTCTCGTGCCCGGGCGCGTCGACAAAGCTTACTTTCCTAACCGGAACAGTTGGCTCTTTGCAGTGCAGGCACTTTTCCTTTACTGTATAGCATTCAGGCTCGCCGCATTTAGGGCATTTCCTTAAAACAGTGTCAGCATAACCCAGCCTTATAGTAATGCCTCGCTTAATTTCCTCAGAATGCGTATCTGTCCACCTTCCGGTAAGCGCCTCTGTAAGAGTGGTCTTGCCGTGGTCAACATGCCCGACTAAGCCGATGTTTACTTCAGGCTGCATTAGCGGCTCTTTAACAGCCTCTTTCTTAGCATCTGCCTTCTTAGCCCTTGGCTTCCTTTTTGTAGTTGTAGCTTTTTTTCTTGGGATATGACTTCACCTTCTCTGGGAAAAATGGAGATGATTTA
>JAFGRH010000057.1 GCA_016935265.1 Candidatus Woesearchaeota archaeon
ATAATCCACATAAATTTCGTTCCGGTCATACTAACCCTGCTAAGAAATACCTGCAGGGACTGCGGAAGGGTCCTGATACCAAATGAAAAGCTTTCTGCAAACAGGGAAAAGCTGCACAAGCTCGGAAAGCAGAAGGGGTACGAGATAGTAAGGAGAAAGATAAAGGAAGTAGTTGCGGCAAAGAAGGGAATGAAGTGCCCGCACTGCAAGAGCAAGCAGCACAAAATAAGCCTTGAAAAGCCAACCACCTTCCTTGAAGAGGAAAAGAGGATATCTCCGATAGAGATAAGGACAAGGCTTGAAAAAATTCCTGATGATGACGCTGCGCTTTTCGGGCTTAATGTTACTGCTGTAAGGCCTGAATGGCTGGTGCTTACTGTCCTTCCGATACCTCCTGTTACGATGAGGCCCTCAATAACCCTTGAGACAGGAGAGCGCTCTGAGGATGACTTAACCCACAAGCTCGGGGACATAGTAAGGATAAACCAGAGGCTTTTTGAAAACATAAACGCAGGAGCGCCTGAAATAATAGTTGAGGACCTCTGGGATTTGCTCCAGTACCACATAACAACTTTCTTTGACAATGGAGTAGCACAGCTTCCGCCGGCAAGGCACCGCTCAGGCCAGCCTTTGAAGACAATATCAGAAAGGATAAAGAGCAAGGAGGGAAGGATAAGGCACAACCTTGCGGGAAAGAGGACTAACTTCTCAGCAAGGTCTGTGATAAGCCCCGACCCGATGCTCGACCTCAATGAAGTTGGCGTTCCTTTCGTAATGGCGATAAAGCTTACGGTCCCTGAGCGCGTTACTGAGTGGAACAGGGAATACCTGAAGAAGTTTGTTGAGAAGGGTCCTAAAAACTATCCCGGAGCTAACTACATAGTAAGGCCTGACGGCAAGAAGAAAAAGCTTACCGAGGACACGCTCGAATCGGCGCTGGAAGAGGTGCAGCCAGGATACATTGTCGAGAGGCATTTAATGGACGGCGATATAGCGCTTTTCAACAGGCAGCCCTCACTCCACAGAATGAGCATGATGTGCCACAGGGTAAGGATACTTCCCTGCCAGACGCTAAGGCTTAATCCTGCAGTGTGCTTCCCTTACAACGCGGACTTTGACGGAGATGAGATGAACCTCCACATACCGCAGACAGAAGAGGCAAGGGCAGAAGCAGAAATACTTATGATGGTGCAGACTCAGCTGATAAGCCCTAGGTACGGCCTTTCAACAATAGGCTGCATACAGGACGCGATATCTGGAAACTACCTTCTCACAAGAAAAGACTCCTCCCTTAAGAGGGAGGAAGCCATAGACATACTAAGCTCAATAGGAGTAAGTGACGTTTCAAAGCTGGGAAGGAAGGAAATTGTAAGCGGAAAGGAAGTTTTCAGCGTTCTCCTGCCCAACGACTTCAGCTTTAAGGGAAAATCCCGCTCGTCCGAAGAGCCTGACGTGGTAATAGAAAAAGGGAAGCTCGTCTCAGGCGTAATGGACAAGAACAGCCTCGGAGAAGGCGCAGGGCTTCTGCTCAGGACAATCCACAAGATATACGGGGAAGAATTCACAATCTCATTCCTTGGAAAGGTTTTCAGACTGGGAATAGCGGTGCAGGACAGAAGGGGCTTTACAACAACAGTCTCTGACACCGACCTGCCTGAAATCGCAAGGGAAAAGATAAACTCGATTTTCGAAAAGGCAGAGGCAGACGTTCAGAAACTGATTGAGCAGTTCAGGAAAGGGGAGCTTGAGCCATTTCCGGGAAAGAGCGCAAGGGAGACGCTTGAGATTAAGATACTTGAGCTGCTTAACAAGGCAAGAAACGAAACAGGAAGCATCGTAGCCGAGAATGCAGACAGGAACTCTCACACAATTATAATGTCATCATCTGGAGCGAGGGGCACGCTGCTTAATCTTGCGCAGATGGCTGCGTGCGTAGGCCAGCAGGCCCTCAGGGGAAAGAGGATAGAGAAGGGCTTCATTGACAGAACTCTTTCATGCTTCAAGAAGGGCGAGCTTAAGCCAGAGGCAAGGGGCTTCATAAAGAGCAGCTTCAAGGACGGGCTTAAGCCGAGCGAGTTCTTCTTCCAGTCAATGGTGGGGAGGGACTCGCTGATGGATACAGCCCTGAGAACGCCGAAGTCAGGCTACCTCTACAGGAGGCTTGCAAACGCAATGCAGGACTTAAGGGTTGACTTTGACGGAACTGTCAGGGATGCATCAGGAAGGATAATCCAGTTTTCATACGGAGAGGACGGCATAGACGTATCGAAGTCAGAGGGCGGCTCAATAAACGTGAGCAGGATAATAGCCGAGGCTTCAGGCAGGTGAAAAATGAAAAGCTCGCTTAAGGATTACGAGGGAAAAATCCCGCAGGGAATCATTGACAAGATAGAACTGCTGCTGCCTGATAAGATTTCAGAAGCTAAGGTAAAGGCAATAATGGAAAAAACCGCAGAGGAGTACAAAAAAATGCAGGTAAGCCCTGGCGAGTCGGTGGGGCTGATCTCAGCGGAGTCAATAGGGGAACCGGGCACGCAGATGACCCTGAACACTTTCCACTTCGCAGGCGTCGCAGAGATGAATATCACAATGGGGCTGCCAAGAATAATAGAGATACTTGACGGAAGGAAAGCAATCACAACGCCAATGATGGAGATATACCTCAAGAAGCCTTTCTCCCAGGGCAAAGACCTAAAGAAGATAGCGCTCTCAATAAAGGAAACAAAGCTCAAGGACATCGCAACAGAGTTCTCAATAAACCTCACGGACTCAAGGATTGAAGTAAAGATAGACAACCAAAAGCTGAAGGACATAGGCATGGCTGAGGCAGGGCTGCTGAAAGCGGTGAAGGGAGAGAGCAAGGGATTAGTGGTTGACATAAAAAAGGACGGGCTTCTCACATTCAAGCTGAGGGGAAAAGACAACGGCTTCAACGAGATTTACAGGGTAAAGGAAAAAGTCAAGGAAGCTTACATAAAGGGAGTCAAGGGAATATCGCAGGTGCTTCCTGTAAAGAAGAACGATGAGTTCGTAATAATAACCGCAGGCTCAAACCTGAAAAAAGTTCTACTTATGCCTGTGGTGGATGCGACAAGGACAACCACAAACGACATCTTTGAGATCGAGTCTGTGCTTGGCATAGAAGCTGCAAGGCAGGCGATAATTGACGAGGTCTACAAAGTCATAGAAAACCAGGGGCTTAACGTTGACATAAGGCACCTCATGCTTGTGGCGGACATAATGTGCTCAGGGGGCAAGGTTAAGGGAATAACAAGGTACGGAGTTGTAGGAGAGAAGCCGAGCGTTTTGGCAAGGGCTTCATTCGAAACGCCGATAAAGCATGTGATAAACGCAGGGCTTGAGGGAGAAACGGACACGCTGAGGTCAGTTGTGGAAAACGTAATGCTCAACCAGCCAATACCTGTTGGAACAGGGCTGATAAATCTGGTAACAAAGGGGAAGTAACATGGCAAAAGAAAACTCGCTGGCAGAAATAAAAAAGCACCTGAGCGACAAGAAGCTCGTGCTTGGAACCAGGGAAACCATAAAGAAAATGAAGCTTGGGAAGCTTGAGAAGGTTTTCCTTACAAGCAACTGCCCTGAAAACGTAAAGAAAGACGTTGAGTACTACGCCAGCGTAAGCGGCTGCAAGACAGAAAAGCTTGACATACCGAATGAGGAGCTCGGAGTCATATGCAAGAAGCAGTTCGCAGTGTCGCTGGCCGGCCTGCTCAAGCAGTGATTTCTGATGGTGAGGATAACCTTCAGCAAAGACATCATGAGCTTCATGACGTTCTTCGAGTCAATGACCCGCGTTCCTTTGAAGGACTGCCTTGTAGACGGGAACTCACAGCTTGTTTTCGTTGTAGAACAGGGCACGATAGGCAAGGCAATAGGCAAAAAGGGGGCAAATGCGAGAAGGCTTGAAAAAGCCCTCAACAGAAAGATTAAAATAGTAGAGTTTAACCCGCTTCCAGAAGAGTTTGCAAAAAACCTCATAAGCCCGCTAAAGGCTGAAATCTCAGAGGAGGAAGGCGTGCTGATCATGAAATGCAATGACGGCACAACAAGAAGCCTTCTCATAGGCAGAGGCGCAAAAAACCTCAAAAACTATGAAAGCATATTAAGAAGGCATTTCGACAAAACGCTCAAAGTTGCTTGAAAATGGGAAAGAAATCAAGAGGAATGAACGCAGGGAAGAAGCTTAGAAGGAGAAGGCACAAGTTCAGGTGGAACGACCCTAAGTACGTAGTCCACACATTAAAGCTCAAGAAGAAGTCAGACCCGCTTGGCGGTGCATCGCAAGCTAAGGGCATAGTACTTGAAAAGGTCCAGCTGGAGGCAAAGCAGCCAAACTCAGCAATGAGGAAATGCGTTCGCGTCCAGCTTATCAAGAACGGGAAGCAAGTAACCGCATTCTGCCCTGGAGACGGGGCAACAAAGCTCATAGACGAGCACGACGAAGTTGTCATCGAGTGCATCGGCGGCAACAAGGGGCGCGCTAAGGGCGACATTCCGGGCGTCAGGTGGCAGGTAATCAAGGTTAACGACCAGTCACTCAAGGCGCTGCTCTCAGGCAAGCTTGAGAAGGCAAGGAAGTAAGGAAAGTATTATAAACCCTTTTTTTGAATTTGTGCTTATGGATACAGTAGACAACACGCCAGCTTCGCCGGTCTCTTTTGAGTTCCAGCTTGAGCTTATACTGCTTCTGATTCTCGGGATGCTCACAGGCGCGCAGATAATTTTCAAGGATTTTTTTATAGCGCTGATTGAGCCGGTTTTCAGCAAAATAGCGCTTGCGATAGCTGCTTCCGTAGCAGCAATCCTTCCGGGAATAATCTATGAGGGCGGAGAGTGGTACAGGCGCCTTGCGAGCGGAGCCCAGTTCACAACAAGGGAGAAGGCGTTCGTGATATTCCTGATTGAAATTGGCTTATCAATAATCGCGGCAGTGGGGGCGCAGCGCCTGATAGTTTACTTATTCCCGCATTTCATAAAGTACGTTTGGATTCTGATAGCAGAATGGTTTTTGATTCTTTACATCTGGTTCACAAGGCTTAGGAGATACAGCTTCCCCTGGTTCTATGTTCTGGCAACTAACATCATACTTGCAGGCTTCGCATATGTAACTTATGCTTACGCTTAGATTATACCCAATCAAAAACTATTTATAATCATTCTCCAAGGAAAACAGGCATGGTACTCGAGATGCTTCTCAACCCAAGGAAGGCAGAGCGCTCTCCATGGGAGCTTTTTTTCATAGGCGTTGTATACAGCACAGTGGCAATATTCATGAGCCTGCTCATATTCAATGATCATATAGGGCTTGTGATGGTTTTCCTTACCACTATTGCCTGCACTTATCTTGTGCAGGGCACGATGAGGCTTGAGGAGAAGAAAGACCTCTGCGATGGAAGCGAGTGCTCAAAGCTAAGGGAGCACACAAAGGCGCTCTCTGTATTTATGTTCATGTTCCTCGGGTTTGTGGTTTCCTTTTCTTTCTGGTATGTGGTGCTGCCTGTTGACATGACAAGCCAGATTTTCGGGCTTCAGGAGCAGACAATAAGCGCGGTAAATGCAAACATATCCGGAAATGCTGTTGCAGGAGGCGTCTTTGCAAAGATTTTCCTGAACAATGCAAAAGTGCTTCTCTTTACGCTGCTCTTTGCTTTCTTTTACGGGGCAGGCGCGGTATTTATACTCTCATGGAACGCCGCAGTTGTTGGGGTTGCAATTGGGGCTTTTGCAAGGAATGCGCTGGCAAGGATAGCCGTCGAAGTAGGCAGTGTAGGCGTGGGCAACTACTTTTCAACATACTCACTCGGATTGTTCAGGTACATGACGCACGGGACGTTTGAAATACTCGCCTACTTCATAGCAGCCCTGGCGGGGGGAATAATCTCGGTGGCAGTTGCAAAGCACGAGTTCAACACGCCGAAGTTTAAGCATGTGCTGCTTGACTCAGTAGACCTGATAATCATCTCGCTGGCAATACTCATATTCGCGGCTGCAATGGAGGTATTTGTAACGCCGCAATTCTTCTAAAATGAGCAAAAAAACAAGCGCGATTATGGCATTTCTTTTAGCCGTTGCCATGGCATTTCCCGCAAGCGCAGAAATATTGCAGGAATACGACCTAATGGAGAGCTATTCGCTCGGGCAGGCTCTTGAGGCAGAATACTCAGTTTCTTCAGAGAGCGTCTTTGACGGGATTTTCAGGGTAAGCCTGGTTTGCGGGGATTACGGCCTTGAGTATTACACAATGCCTGTAAGCTTAATTGCGAATGAAACTACAAACGTTAAGCCTCCTGCGATTTCGCTTTCCAAGTATGCGATTGGAGACTGCGTTGTAAAGGCCTCTTTATGCGGCTTTGACAACAGCCTCATCGAGCAGTCAGAATCAGACAGCTTCAAAGTAAGCAGCAATTATCCGATAATCGTAAAATCAGACATATCAGAAGTAAAGCCGGGAGAGAACATAGAAATAACGCTGTCTTTCGGGGCATACAAGCCTGAGGAAGCGGATGTGCGCATCAGGCTCTCAAACCAGTACTGGGAAACAGAGCTGAAGGAAAGCTATGTCCTTGCAACAGCCAAGGATATAGCTCCGGGATACGCGCCGCTCGCAGTTAAGGTAACTGACGAATTCGGCAACACAGGCGAGAACTACACGCCAATGAACATTGTTTCTGTTCCGACAAAGCTTGAGGTAAAAATCAGCAATAAAGTGGTGAAGCCGGGGGAGGAGATAACCTTAATTGCTGTGCTTCTTGACCAGGCAGGAAACGAGATGAACGAATCAGCTACCTTCAGGATAGCCTATGGCGATGAAGTTATCTTTGAGCAGGGAGCAATGACAGGAGAAGAAGCAAAGTTCGCTCCTGACTCCTCAGCAGAGCCCGGAAAATACGAGCTGGAAACAACTGTCCTGCATTTCAGCCAGGCCGATGACATTGAAGTTGCCGCTGTGGAGCAGGCTGCAGTGGAGTTTGACGGAAGGAAGTTCAGCTATACAAACACAGGAAATGTTGATTATGACGAAGCAATTATCATTACTGCAGAGAAGGAAGAAAAGGGGTACGTGATAAAGAAGTCTGTGGACCTGGCGCCCGGCGAGGAATACCAGATTGACCTTTTCAAGGAGCTTCCTGAGGGAACTTATGCGATAAGCTCAGGGGAAAACACCTACACTGATGTTGCAGTAAGCGATGAGCGCTCAGCGGCAAAGAAGGCAGTGCAGGGAATAAGCTCGGTAACAGGAGCAGTGGTTGCTCCCGGAGCCACGCCGGCAAAAGCAGTAGCTGTGCTGGTGCTCATCGGGGTTGCGGGGGTTGTTATTTTGTTCTTCAAGAGGGGGAAGAAGGAAAAGCCTGTGAGGCCTGAGCCTCAGAAAGAAGAAAAGGAAAAGCCCAGGGAAGAGGATGTAAGAGAGAGCCCTGAAGTGAAAAACTTTGTGGATGACTCCCTGAAAAGCGGCGGCTTCAAATAGATTTTTAAATACGGCTTGAATCCACAAACATAGTTCTTGTTGCCTTTTACCAGAATGATAACGCTTAAGGAAAAGCCCAATACGGAAAAGGAGCTAGTTCAGATACTCCACCCAATAGTTAAAGCGTGGTTCTTCGGGAAATTCGAGTCATTCAGCCTTCCCCAGCTTTTCGGGGTCATGGAAATACACAGCAGGAACAACATACTTGTATCTGCGCCGACGGGCGCGACAAAGACCCTTACAGGATTTCTTTCCCTGCTGAACGAACTGGTGGATTCCTCTGAAAAAGGGATACTTGAGGACAGGGTGTACTGCGTATATGTCTCGCCCTTAAAGGCGATGAACAACGACATAGAGAAGAATCTCAATGAGCCACTTGCAGAGATGGAGAAGATGGCAGGAAAGAAGCTGGGAATAAGGGTTGCCGTAAGGACCGGCGACACAACAGCGTCAGAAAAGTCAAAAATGCTGAAAAAGCCTCCACACATTCTCATAACCACGCCTGAATCGCTGGCAATAGTCCTAAGCTCATCAAAGTTTGTGGAGCACCTCAAAAAAGTTGACTGGTGCATCATAGATGAAGTTCATGCACTGGCAGAAAACAAGAGGGGAGTGCACCTTTCGCTGAGCGTTGAGAGGCTGAATGCATTATCACCCCATCTGACAAGGATAGGATTGTCCGCCACAATTGCGCCGATTGGGGAGATAGCAAAGTTCGTGGCAGGATACAGCGAGGGAAAGGAGAGGAGCTGCACTGTCTGCGATGTGCAGTTCATAAAAAAAATGGACCTGAAAGTGCTGAGCCCTGTGCCGAACCTCATTGACACAGAGCACGCTGACATGCACCACGCAATGTACGAGCTCATAGACAAGCTAATACAGGACCACAGGACGACTCTTATATTTACAAACACAAGGGCGGCAACTGAAAGGGTCATTAACCATCTCAAGGACAAGTTCCCGAAGAACTACGAGCAGGCAGAAGCTTCCATCGGAGCCCACCACGGAAGCATGAGCAAAGCCCAGAGGAAAAGCATTGAAAACAGGCTCAGGGAGGGGAAACTGAAGGCCGTCGTGAGCTCAACAAGCCTGGAGCTGGGCATAGACATAGGCTTCATAGACCTTGTGATACTGCTCGGAAGCCCAAAGTCAGTGGCAAGGGCAATCCAGAGAATCGGAAGAAGCGGTCATAAGCTGCATGACATATCCAAAGGAAGGATAATAGTGCTTGACAGGGATGACCTGGTTGAGTGCGCGGTGCTTTTGAAGGCGGCTATTGAAAGGAAGATAGACAGGATTCATATTCCCACAAACTGTTTGGATGTTCTGGCGCAGCAGATATATGGAATAGCCATCGCAGACAGAATCCACATAAACGACCTTTACAAGCTAGTTAAGGGAAGCTATTGCTTCAAAAGCCTTGAGTGGAAGGACTTCTTTGACGTCATTGAGTTCCTGAGCGGGAAGTACATATCGCTTGAGGACAGGAACGTCTACGCAAAAATATGGCACGACGAGGAGACAGGGATGATTGGAAGAAGGGGCAAGATGAGCCGAGTTATTTACATGACAAACATAGGCACTATCCCTGACGAAACTTTCGTAACGGTAAAATTAGGAGAGCAGCCAATCGGAAAGGTTGACGAGGCATTCCTTGAAAGGCTGAAGAGGGGGGATGTTTTTGTCCTTGGAGGGGAGAAGTACGAGTTCCTGTACGCAAAGGGAATGGTTGCGTATGTGAAGTCGTCTGTCTACAGGCCGCCGACAATCCCGATGTGGTTCTCAGAGATGCTGCCGCTCAGCTTTGACCTGGCAATGGAGATTGGAAAGTTCAGGCGCTTAATGGAAGAGAAGTTCAACAGCAACAGGGAGGAAGGAGAAATACTCGAGTTCGTAAACAGCTACCTCTACGTTGACAAAAACGCTGCAAATTCAATCTACAGCTACTTCAGGGAGCAGTACTTGTATGCGCAGATACCCCATGACAAGAAGATACTGATAGAGCACTACTTCGACGGCAAGAGAAAGCACGCAATATTCCACACGATGTTCGGGAGGAGGGTTAACGACTGCCTAAGCAGGGGCGTTGCCTTTGCCGTTTCAAGGTCCCAGCACAGGGACGTTGAGATAGGAATAACAGACAACGGGTTTTACCTTGCTTATGACAAGAACGTCAACGCAATGAGCGCGTTCAAGCTCCTGAAGGCGGAAAAGACAGATATGGTGATGAACGCGGCAATTGACAGGACGGAAATACTCAGGAGAAGGTTCAGGCACTGCGCGGCAAGGGCTTTAATGATACTAAGACTGTACAAGGGGAAAACGAAGCGGGTGGGAAGGCAGCAGGTCTCTTCAATGCTCCTTCTTAATGCGGTTAAGAGGATATCAAACGACTTCTCAATACTGAAGGAGGCGAGAAGGGAAGTTTTGGAGGACCTGATGGACATAGAAAACATGAAGCTCGTTCTTAGGGAAGTGGAAAAGGGCAGGACAAAGGTAAGGGAAGTTTCCACAAAGACGCCCTCGCCCTTTGCATTCAACATGATAATACAGGCGCACACAGACGTTTTGAGAATAGAGGATAAGATAGAATTCTTAAGGAGAATGCACAAAAGAGTGCTCGACGAGATTAAAGCGAAATGATTAAAAAGGGTTTCCGAACTCCTTTCTTCAGGATTTTCATATGGAAAAGCTAAGGAACCCGGAACTGGCAGTTTCGCTAAAAGTAATGCGCTACATTTTCGGAAAAAAGTATTTGGGAGGCCACTACAAGGCTTATCCGGAGCTAAGGACGCACAAACTGGGGTCTGTTGAGGCTTGGGCTCTGGAGAGAAAAGCCTCATCTGACGGGATTTTGCTGAGGCTCTATGAGGTTGACAAAAGCCCTGAATTCAACTGGAGCCTGGAAGATGAAAAAGAAAAAGATGAACCCGTTTCCACGCAAGTGGAAAGCCTTGATGATTTTTTGAAGGGCACGCACCAAACCAGCGAGCTGAAAGAAAAATACGGGCTGAAAGTCGAGCAGATGGAAAGGATGTGCATTGAACAGAAAGCAAGGGAAGGCTGCTCAGGGTTTGAGGTGGCAAGGGCAGTAAATAATGCAGGGCTTACTGCTTTTTTTAGGAAATACTTTGGCTATAGCCATCCGGACAGCTTAACAGTCCTGCAGCTTTCAGCAAGGGACATTAACAGGATAGAAAGAGGCAATGGGAATTATGCCAGCAGCACACCAAAATAATTAAAAAGGGGCGCTGAACACCTGCCCTGAACAGGAGATTACGGGGATTTTTTTGACAGCAACAATCGACAGCGTTTTGGAAAGGGTAAGGGAAGGGCAAAGGGATACTGTAGCTTCTTTGTGGGAAGAATGCGGATTAGGATATGAATCAGGAGTGGGCAGCCCTGACCTGACAATAGAGAAGCCCTCACTTGTTGCGGGCGCGCTTGGAATCACAGAGAAAAACGTTACCCACAACCTTTACAACAAATTCCCCTGGGTAAGGGCTAATGGCGCAGGAACAAAGCCCATTCTCTTAGAGTTTTTTGCCTACTTCAGGGCAGCTACGGCAGTCAAAAAGCTTCCTGAGGCAATGAGGCTTGAACCAACTCTGGAAAGGATTTATGAGCTTGACGCAAGCGTGCCTCCGGGAACGGTCAGCCCTGCCATTAATTATGATATGATCATTCCTGCCAAGACAGCAGGCGCTTATCTGGCAGCAGCCCAAAACAGGGAACAGGGGCAGTGGCCTTTTAATAACTCGGGGAGAGCTGTTTTCCTTTACCATCCGGACGACGCTGAATTCTGCGAGCAGGTAGCGCAGGCAGGAGAAGCCAAGGTTTACCACGCGATAAAAAGCAGAGTTGGAACTCTTAAGGAAATGAAGATGAAAGAAATCAGGGTTTTCTTCCCTTTTGAAGGCGAGTTCGTGCTTGCAATAAACACCCCATCAGCCGGACAGACAGCCGCATGGGCAAAGACGCATGAACAGCTTGAGCAATTCACGAAACGCTAAAGCCATAACTATTTATATTTCTACGGAACACTCAGCGCATGAAAATAGCGGATGGAATAGAAATAATTGACCTGGCGCTTTATCTCAGGGAGCATGGGGCGCTAGTTATAGGAGATGTGCACATTGGCTTTGAGGAGTCCATGACGAGGCAGGGCGTGCTTCTTCCTAGGTTCCAGTTTAAGGATACTGTGGAAAGGCTTGGCAGGATTCTTGAAAAGGTTCCGAAGCTTAGGGAGATAATTGTGAACGGAGATTTGAAGCACGAGTTCGGCAGGATTTCAGAGCAGGAGTGGCGCGAGACTTTAAAGCTACTGGACTTCATGAAGGAGCACTGCGAAAGGATAGTTCTTGTCAAGGGCAATCATGACGTTATTCTCGGACCTATTGCGAGGAAGAGGGGGATAGAAGTTGTGAAGGATTATTGTTTGGGAGAAACTTTCATAACGCACGGGCACGAAATACCGAAAGGAGAAGGTTTCGAGAAGGCAGAGGCAGCGATTATTGGCGATGCGCACCCTGCAGTTTCTATAAGGGAGGGGGCAAGGTCAGAGCTCTTCAAGTGCTTTTTGAAGGGGAAATGGGAGGGAAAGCTGCTGATAGCGATGCCATCCTTCAATCTGGTTACTATTGGAACGGATGTGCTCAAGGAGAGGATAAAGAGCCCTTTTTTGAAGGAAATAACGGATTTTGAAGTTTTTGTGGTCGGGGATAAGGTTTATGGGTTTGGGGATGTTGGAAAGCTCATGTTAGAGTAAGGTTTTTATACTAATTAGGGTGCTTTACCGTTATGGTTAGGGCTGCATTGGTAAAAGGGGCAGTGAGATATGACAATATTGTGAGGGCGCTTGAGCTTGTTTCTGACGAATTCCAGAAGGCTGTTGAGAAGAGCAGGAAGCCTGTGATTGTTCCTGAGTTCCTTTACACAAAAAATGAGAATACTGTTACGAATGTTGATGCGGTAAGGGCTGTTCTTGACGCAATAACCTATTTTACGAATAAGGAAATAAAAATAGCGGGAAGCAGCTTTTCCCTTGCAGATGCGTTTTCTGATTACCACTACCTGCAGCTGCAGGACAGCTACAGCGTTCAATTTGCAGACCTTTTCAGGGAGGAGTTTAAGCCTGTTAAAGGGGCAGGGTTCATGTTCTCGAAAACCCTGCTTGAGAGCGACTGCAGGATTGTGCTGGCAATGTTAGAAACGCACAGGACCCTGCTGGCAAACCTCTCAACAAGCCAGTTTGTGCTGAGCGGCATGGACTTTTCAGAGAGGAAAAGGGTGATGAGGGACCCGAAAGCTGCGCATGATGCAGTAGCTGGAATCTCGGAAAGGGTGAAGCCGGAATTTGCAATAATAGACGGATTTACAGGGCTTGAGGGCGACTTTCCAGCAGCTACAAAAGTCGTGAGGTCTAACGTCGCAATTGCAGGAAATGATGCTGGAGCAGTAGACTCTACCGCTGCCTCTGTAATGGGGCTGCTCCCGAAGAACATACGCTACCTGAGGAAGAAGAAAGTAAAGGCAGTGAAGGTTGTCGGGGATTCTGTCAGCAAGTGCAGGAATAATTTTATCCTGCCGAGGAACAGCGAAGCGCTGATTAAGCTATGAGCGCTTCCTGTAGAAGCTGTTAAGTATGTCCGCCTTTGTTATCAGGCCCCTAAGCCTGCCTTTTTCTGAAACAAGAACAAGAGGGAAATGGCGGAGCAGTTCTGTAACAGCAGAGATGGGGGTTTTCTGAGATACGGTTGGCGGGGCTTCCTCCATAATCTCGCCGACAGTAAGCTTTCCCGCATCCTTGCCCTCTGCAATCTGCGTCATTATGTCTGTTTCGGTTACAATTCCTGAAATTTTCTCCCTCTCCATGACGGGAAGCTGTGATATGCTGTATGCTTTCATCTTTTTTATCGCCTCCCTGACAGGAACGTTTTTTGGTATTGAAACGACCCTTGCGGTTGCCACATCGCCCGCGGTCATCTCGCGGCCGCGCTCAAGCCCGTCAAGGGTCTCAAAAAGCTTCTTGACTTTTCCGTAGCCCGCGTCAATCCGCCCTGACTCCAGCTTTGCTATTAATGACTGGGAAACTCCTGAAAGCTTGGCGAGCTCGGACTGGGTAAGGTCGTGCTTCCTCCTGAGCTGCTTTACCTCTGCAACGCTGCGCATAACAGCAGATTATGGCGCAGGTATTTAATTATTGCCATTTCTTGGGGAAAATTATTCCAATCAGAATATTCTTTTCAGCAAGCTTTTTATTAAGGGCAGTGAATGAAATAAAAAACTTGGGAGGTCTTCAGCATGAGAAACGGAAAGTATTCTTTTACGTCAGAATCGATTACAGAGGGGCACCCTGACAAGGTCTGCGACCAGATTTCAGACGAGGTGCTGGACAGGATTTTCAGGGAGGACCCGAACGCAAGGGTTGCCTGCGAGACAATGGCGGGAATGGGCTTCATACTGGTAACCGGGGAGATAACTACAAATGTTTACGTAGACGTAATGGATGTTGTAAGGAGCGTGCTGAAAGACATAGGGTATACGAAGCCTGAGTACGGGTTTGACTACCAGAGTGTTGGGGTGCTGACGAGCATACACCCGCAGAGCCCTGACATAGCAATGGGTGTTGACGAGAAGAAAAGCGCAAAGGACGTAGGAGCAGGGGACCAGGGAATGATGACTGGCTATGCGACTAATGAGACGAAGGAGCTGATGCCTTTCCCTATACTTTACGCGCACAAGCTCTCAAAAAGGCTTTCAGAAGTAAGAAAGAATGGAACGCTGGATTACTTAAGGCCTGACGGCAAAACGCAGGTAACGGTTGAGTACGAAAACTCAAAGCCTGTTAGGATAAGCTCTGTTGTGGTAGCGGCGCAGCACGACCCTGACGTAAAGCTGGAAAAGCTGAGGGAAGACATAAAGGAGCACGTCATAAAGCCTGTGTGCGGGAAATACATTGATTCTGACACAAAATACTTCATAAACAACACAGGAAAGTTCGTTATTGGAGGGCCTGTTGCGGACAGCGGCTGCACAGGGAGGAAGATAATAGCAGATACTTACGGCGGCATAGGAAACCACGGTGGAGGGGCTTTCTCAGGAAAAGACCCTACAAAGGTTGACAAGAGCGGCGCGTACATGGCAAGGTACATAGCAAAGAACATTGTTGCCGCAGGGCTTGCGGACAGGTGCGAGGTACAGCTGGCTTACGTAATAGGCGGGAGGGAGCCTCTCTCCTTCTTTATTGACACATTTGGAACCTCAAAGATTCCTGCCATTAAAATAAGGGATATTGTCCTTAAGCACTTCGAGCTCAGCCCAGGCGGGATAATCGAGCAGCTGAAGCTTAGAAGGCCAATCTACAGGAAGACAAGCGCATACGGCCATTTCGGAAGGGAAGAGCCTGAGTTTACATGGGAGCGCACAGACAAGGCTGAGCTGCTCAGGAAAGATGCAGGAATTTAAAAAATTAAGGCTGTGCAGGCAGGGTAAAAGCGTCAGCAGGAACTGCCCTTGCAATGCTGGTTGCTTTCATTGAGGCTCCCCTCCCTTCTGTCTGGAGAAGGATGCCGTCATCTGTATAGCAAGAGATGGTCTCGTCTCCAAGGGCATTGGTGAGCCTGAACTTCTTGCCTGACTCGCCGGCAGCAGAGCATGCTCCGATGTATTCTGCGGTTAGCTTTCCACCAGCCACAGAAGCCCTTATGTCAGGGGGGGATGCCATTGATGGGGGCATTTCGTAGCAATTCCAGCCAGCCCCGGAATTAATGCACATGAAAAAGCTTTCGCCATCGTAGACTGACTTTGTTAAGGAATCCTGTGAAGTGATTTCGATCGCAAATTTCGGCGAATCGACAAAGTGCCTTGTGGTGGATGCTCCACTCCCACCTGTTGATTCGTAATCTGCAGTGTAGCTTGCCTGGCTTGAGTAAAGCTCACCAGGGCTTTCCTGAGTGGCGCTTTCAGGAGGCACATAGTCGCTTGTGTACGTTACAAAGATCAGGAATGCAGCCAAAATCAGGAATAACAAAGTGAACTTGTTCATTAATTATCACCTCTTCTTTCCAACCAAAGATTATCTTTAGTATAAATGTCTTGCTGTTTTTGGGCTTTTGAGAAGCTTTAAATAAATAAGACCTTTTCAGCCCAGTATGAGCGTGCTCGACTTCTTCAAAAAGGAGAAAAAAAGCAGGGTGCCATACCTTCCCTTCGAGATTGTGCAGAGCCACAAGGGCGAATACGGGGATTTCCACAGGAGGCTGCTTGCGGGGAGCAATGTGATTCTAATTACAGGAAAGCGTGGCTCTGGAAAGACAGCGCTCGGAATGAAGTTCCTCGAGCTCTTCACAAAGGCTTCCAGGAGAAAGGTTTTCTCAATGGGCTTTGACGATGCAAAGCTGCCCTCAAAAATAAAAAAGGCAAGCCGCATTGAGGACATCTCAAACAACTCTGTAGTGCTTATAGACGAAGGCGCAGTTACGTTTGGAGCGAGGGACTCGATGAAAGCCAGGAACAAGGAGCTCGGCAAGATTATGGCAATTGCACGGCATAAAAACCTCAGCCTGATTTTGATAGCGCAGAACTCTGCGATGATTGACCTGAATGTGCTGAGGCTGGCTGACACCATAGTCCTTAAGGAGCCTTCCCTGCTTCAGGCGCAGTTCGAGAGAAAGGCGATAAAGGAAATGTACGAAAGAGTGAACAAGCACTTTAAACAGCTGGATGACAAAAAAGCGCATTTCTACGTGATGGATGACGAGTTTGAGGGCATTCTTAGGTACTCACTGCCTGAATTCTGGACAGATGACATAAGCAAGAGCTTCAGGAACTACTAAGCGAGCCAGCCAATAAGGACAGGACCTATTGTCGAGAACAGGATGAAGTTTGTCATGAAGTTTGTTATTATGTAGAAGATTGTGGTGTTCTTTATCTCAGGGTCGCCAAGAAGAAGGTAAGGGAACTGCGTTACCAGAAGCATCCCCGCAGTAAGGACAGTCCCGACAAAGAATATGCCTGAGCCCTGCATGAAGCCTGCTATGACTCCTGCAACACCCATC
>JAFGRH010000058.1 GCA_016935265.1 Candidatus Woesearchaeota archaeon
GAGCATGCACATTCCTTTGTTCTCAGGAGGGTATGACCTGTTTGAAAAGGAGTTTGATATCGGCGGAAGGAAGGTTATTGCTGAAATAGAGTTTGAGAAGTATCCTCCCGGCAAGTACAGAAAGGATTTTCTGGAGCTAGTAAAGGAGCAGAGCAAAAAGAGGATAGACCGCGCTCTTCAGATAAGAAAGCAGTCATTCATAGCCGCTGCAAAGATGCCCCCCTACTCAGAATTCAAGAAGATAACAGAAGGCATATTCATAAAGACACTCCAGCAGGTCCTTTCGGCCAATCCTTCCCTCATAATTGAGCAGGAGGAAAACGAGAAGAAAGTCCCCTTTGAAATCAGGTTCTCTATAGAGATGAGCGACGACCAGTATTTCCTCTACGACTGGAAAACATCAGAGCTTCACCACGTCTACGCGATGTTCAACGGCTTCTGGATACTCCAGACGATAGTCCTGCCTTACATCGCAATGACAAAAAAGGAATACGAGGCAGCAAGAAGCCACAGGTGGTGGACACGCAACCTGAAGTTCCACGAGAACCAGGCGAGGGAATACATAATAACGACCTTTGTGACGCACCGCGACTACATGAACAAGAAGTACAGGGATGAGGACGAAGCAAGGGCAAGGTTCTGGCAGCTCTCAAAAAGGAGCAAAGTAATGAGAAGGGAAAACTACGCGATGTTTTTCCTTTACCTGACATTTGAAGAGCTAAGGTACTTAGGATTGCCGATGTTCGCCGGCGTTGTCCACAGGCCGAAAATAGAGTTCAGGCCAAAAAAAATAGCTGAATTCAGGGAGAAGCTAAAGGCGCTCATAAAGATGAGGACAATAGACGAAGCAAAGGCGTACTTCGATGACGAGGTATCTGTTGTGAATCCTAACGGAACAGAGTATATAGGGCTAATAATGACGTTCACAATAGCGCTTGCGGTGGCAAAGGAAGAAGGAGTTCTAAAAAACATATCCGCCGGAAACGGAAGGAAGGCTCTCAGGGCGGACTACATAGCAACCATAATGTCCCAGAGCGACAGGTTCTGGGTGAGCAACTTGCCCGAGCAGGTTTATAAGAAAACATTTGAAATTGTCTCAGGGAAAAAGTACAGGGAGTTCATAGACCTCTACGAATGGGCATGCGACCAGCTGAAAATAAAAATGGGGCATAGGGCAGTGACCAGGGCACTGTTTGACGAGCTGAAGAAGGAGAGCACAGGATTCTACAAAAGGCACGAGAGAAAGGAAATAAGCAGGAGGAAGTACGCGCCTCCTGAGTATTCTTAATGCGGCTGCCGAGCAAGCCTTTACAAAAGCATTGATGGAAAGTACTTAAGTGGGGCATAAAGCCCCACGAACTGCGGCTGCCGAGAATCGAACTCGGATCTAGAGCTTGGGAAGCTCCCATCATACCACTAGACCACAGCCGCGCAGCAGAATATGGGCATAAGAATGTGTTAATAAAAGTTGCGGGAAGGGCGTTTATTGAGAATAGTTGTGGAGCGCCTCGCTGACCCTCGGCGGCACGGCGCCTTTGTCCCTGCTTGGGTTGTGCCTTATTGAGCCAGGACCGTGAGTCCTGTCGACATGATACTTATCCCTGAAATCAACCAGTTCAGGCATATGGGCAGGATTGTTTTTCCCTACATGAGCGGCAAGCGCTTCATAGGCAACGCCGCTTTTTGTTGTGAACTCCTCACCGAAAATTATGGCTACTGCGTCCTTCTCGGAAATCCCGCCTGCAGGGAGCTTCAATTCATCTTCAGCTAAAGCGTTCTTAGCTTTTCCTTTCCCAGCAGCCTTTATGAGCCTTTTTGCCATTGACGCTGCCCTGTAGCCGCTTACATTCTTTTTAGATATCAGAACTTTCTCTGTTTCATCAGAATCTTCAATAGTTTGGTATGAGTCAAGAGGATCAAGATGATGATCGCAGGTCAAGACCATCTTATCAAGAATTTCTGGATGACTTTCTACGACTAAATAGACTTTTCCCTCAAGGCTGCCATCCACAACAACAAGGGGGGTATTATCAATCCTTAAAAGAAGCCCATAGTCTGATGTAAGAAGCTCAAGCCCTCCGTCATCATTGCCGGTTGTCATTAACAGCTGCGCTAATCAGGTGTCTTTTATAAAGTTTATTCTGCCCTTTATAAAATTATAAAGGTTTTTAAGGCAGGACGCATTAGCTACGCCTTTCTAAAAGGGAATTTTTGGGAAAATGAAAAGGCCTGATTTGAAATCAAAACCGAGAACTGAATGGTTTAAGCCAAAAACAGTTACTGAGCAGCTTGAGGAAAAGCTCGAGGCAGTTGGGGGAAGCATGCCTCTTTACAGAAGGGACCCTGCGGGTTGGACCAATAGGCTTGTTCAGGCAGGGCTTGTCCTAAGACCTTATTACGGTTTTGAAAACAGAACAATGAACCAGGATGAGAAGTGGGCTCAAACAATTGAGCTTGAAGATGGTCTGAAGGAATACCAGTCAATAATTTTGCCTTATGATGCCGGCCTTTTCCCGAATGTTAACAGGCAGCTCCTTTCCAAAAAAGGAATGGTTGACAAAATAAGGTATGAAACAAACGGCGCTGATTTGAGGAGGTCAATAAGAAAAAAGTTGCTGGAAAAAAAGAGCCTTGATGAATGGGTCGTTGCAATGGATTTCCAAGGAATAAGGCACACAAGCAGAACTTATAAGATATTCACACTTCTGGATTGCGTTAGGGCTAAAATTATGGATGATGAAATGCCAATAGATGCTGTTGAAATAGAGATTTACGGCGCTGAAAAATCGGACATGCTGTGGAGCGAAGGAGTTATGGCTGTGGTTAAGAAAGTTCCTTCGCTTTCAAGCAAGAAAAAATATGAGTTTGAGATAAAGCACATACCTGTGGTGCCGTCTGAAGGGGTTATTTCACATGAGGTTAAAGAAGCGATAGAAAGGACTAGTTTTGACCTGACAACGAGGCATTACTGTGAAAGAACAGAATATTTTGATGTCAAATACGGGAGGGGCAGGCAGAATTTCAACCCAGAAGACAGGAGGGGTGATGAACAGCTTTTATGCCACCACTTCATATTTGCTATGCACAGGATTGAGAAGGCGATAAACCAGAGATATGAGGAAATGAAAATGCTTAACCCTTTCCCGAAACCCAAACAGGAAATTGAAGACTTATTCTGGAAACTTCTTAACCAGAACATTATTGAAGTTTATGCAGGGGAAAAGGGGGAGGCGAAAGTTCCAAGGCTTCAGAGGGCGCCTCTTGCAGGAGGGGCTAACGTGAACTTAGAGATATTCCTGCATAACAAAGTCGCATATAATAATCTAAATAAAGCCTAAGCCGCCTTCTCGCCAGCTTCTTCTTCCGGCCCGTAGCTGGGAACGGCTGCCTTGGAGATTATCATCACGTCTCCGACAGACTTCACAAGCTGGTGAGGCACGATTACGCCCTTTGCGTTGCCAAGAATCTTAGTAAGGAAAGAATTCTTTGTAGCGCGGACTCTCCATCCAAACACTTTTGTCTGGGTCAGAATTGCTTCCTCAACGTCTCCGAAGTAATCGCCAGTGTCAGTGAAGACCCTCATGCTGTAGGCCTCTGAAATTTTTTTCATTTTAAGCATTTAGTATCCCCTCCGCAGGTAAGACAAATTTAAAATGGGGGGCAGCGACTATTTAAAGTTTTTCTTTATCTTGGCAAGCTTTATAACTTAAAGGTGTTTCGCATCAGTAATGAAAAAGCTAGTCATAGTAAGCACCTCCCACGTCGCAAGGGAGAGCGTTGAAAGGGTAAAAAAGGCAATAGAAGAAGAGAAGCCTGACGTGGTTGCGGTTGAGCTTGACGTAAGAAGGCTTCAGGGCCTGTTTGCGAAGCAGACAAGGCTTCCGTTCTCTGTAATAAGGCTTGTAGGCATCAGGGGCTATATCTTCCTTGCCGTAGGAAGGTTTGTCCAGCAGAGGATAGGCAAGTGGGTGGGGGTTGTTCCTGGCTCTGAGATGAAGGCAGCTGTCATTGCCGCAAGGAAGTCTGGTGCTAAAATCGCGCTAATAGACCAGGACATTGGGATAACTGTCAGAAGGCTTACGGCAGCGCTTAGCTGGAGGGAGAAGTGGACTTTCATCAAAAGCATATTCCTCGGATTGGTTGGGAAAGGGAATGCAATAGAGCTTGGGAAGCTCGACCTTTCAAAGGTTCCGCCTGCAAAGCTGATAAAGGAAGTGATGAAGTACCTTAAGAAGGACTACCCGAACATATACCGCGTTTTGGTTGAGGAAAGGAACGAGGTAATGGCGAGAAACCTTGTAAGCATAATGAAAACAGATGTAAAGAAAATTGTCGCTGTAGTGGGGGCTGGGCACGAGGAAGGGCTGGTCCAAAAAGTTAAGGAGCTTAGCGAAGGGTTTAAAAAGCCCAAAAAGGAGTAAGGTATTATGGCGTATGGTTTTTACAATCTCCTGGACAAGCTGAAGAGGTATTACACTTTCAGCAAGTTCGAGAAGAGGTGGCTTCTGCTCTCAATAGTTATCCTGGCCTTCATAGTCGGATTTAACGACGGAAGGGAGGTTTTTGAGTGGGGACCCTGGCTGCAGAACTTCATTCTCGGGCTTATTGCGGTCATCATAGCTGTTTTTGTCCACCAGTCAGTGCAGAGGATTTTCGGGCTTGAGCAGGGCTACAGAGTGGAATTCAAGCCTTTCATATACGGGCTGATAGGAGGGCTTGTTATTGCCTTCATGTCCTACGGAAAGCTAATTGTGCTTGCCTACAGCGGGCTTAAGCTAAACATCATGGAAAAGCACCGCCTCGGCTACTTCAGGTACCAGCTCGGATATTTCCAACTGGGAAAAATATCTGCAATGGGCCCGATAGCGAACCTGATGGTTGCGATACTTTTCAGCGTTATGACCTTCCTGCCGGCAGCCTTTATTGAGAAGATGGTTTTGGTTAACGTGCTGTTCGCAATCACTAACATGCTGCCAATCCCGCCAATGGACGGGGCTAACGTGCTTTACGCCAGCAGAATAATCTATGTTCTCCTGCTTGCAGGGATTGCGGCAGTCGGGCTTATGCTGATATACTCCTGGGTGAGCACGCTTTACGCTGTAATCACAGGAATTGCATTTGGATTTTTAGCCTTCACACTCTACATTATGAAAGTGGAGAGCAAGGGCGGCTGGAAAAAGTAAAAGCTAGAACAGGCTGAGTATCGCTTTCTGGACGAAGTATATTGCGAATACGTAGTGAAGGAAAATGTGAAAGTCCAGAAGGATTGAGATGAGCAGGTAAGCGCCGATAATCAGGTCTGCCTTGCTTGCAACGTCGCCGAAAAATAGGAAACCTTTTAAAAGCAAAAAGGCTACTGCTCCGAGTGCTAGCTTGGCGGGAAAAAAGTCATACTGCAGAAGCAAAAGGGCTACAGCTGCAAAAAAATCGGCAAATGCCAAAATAAGCATCAGAGGATTCATTTTCATAGCGGACAAAAACGCTTATTTAAGGCTATCGAAAATGAAAAAGGCTTTCGAGTTCCTGACGAACTGGGTCGAGATATCCTTCATACTTCTCTTGCTGTTCGGATTCTTTATTTCAGCAGCGATAAACAGCACGCCATTAAGCTATGTGGTTGTTTTCCTTGCAGGCCTGCTTTCAGGAAAAGTCATCTACCACAAGAAAAAAGACTATTTGTTTCCGCACATAATACTTATAACCGGCTTCATACTCGGCTACCTGATAGGGAACAAGGTCGGGAACGCAATACTGATATTCATAATATTCCTTGCCGGAAACATAAGCAGCTATTATGCGCACGAGAAAGGGCTTTCCTAGAGCTTTTTTGAGACAATAATCACGTAGCCGAGATGCCTCGCTTCTTTCCTTAAATCGACGTCGGCAGTTATTTTTCTGTTTTCATAGAATTTAAGTTTCTGGAGACTGAGGCCGTGCTCCCTGCAGACGGCGCTGTAAAGCTTCCTTGCGGATTCCTCCGGCTTTTCGTCATAAGCATCAAACTCTGCCTGCACAAAAATGCCGCCCTTTTTCAGAAGCGCGCCGCAGTTATGGAGAGTTCTGTAGAGAAGCATGCTGCTGACCTCAACAACAGAAGCCTCCGCAAGAAGCGACCTTGGAGCTACTATGGCTGGAAAGGTGAATGTCAGGCAATCAAATGATTGGGGAATCCTTGCTTCAAGAATGTCGCCGTGCATGAGGCTTACCGGAATGCCCTTAAGGTTTGAGGTGGCTGCAGAAAGCAGCTCCTTGGAAATGTCAACGCCGAAAAGATTCTTGGCTTTTTTGGAGAGCCAAACCCTCTTAAGAAGCTCTCCTGTGCCGCAGCCAACGTCGAGAAGGGAGTTGCAGGGCGGGATGAACTTAATTATTTCGTCGTAAGCCTTCTGGTACTCCTCTGAAGAGCTTCTCCCAGCCCACCAGAATGCCTTTGGGTACATAAGAGGAAAAGGGAAACAAGGCTATTTATTTTTTGCTGACAAAACTTATAAACGGCGCAAGTATCCACGCAACATGATTAAGGACTTCACGCCAAGGCTCTATCAGGAGACAATTTTCGGGACTGCGGTTAACCACAACACTTTGGTTGTGCTGCCGACAGGCATGGGGAAGACAAACGTTTTTTTGATGCTCGCTGCACAGCGCCTTAAGCAGCACCCAAACTCAAAAATACTTCTTGTAGGACCGACGAGGCCGCTAATTGAGCAGTACTACGAGGTTTTCACAAAGTACTTCGCAATAGAAAAGGAAAAGATGGCAGTGCTTACAGGATTTGTTCCGCCTGCGAAAAGGGCAGAAATTTGGAAGAGCTCATCAATAATATTCAGCACGCCGCAGGGGCTTGAAAATGACATAATAAACAGCAAGATAAGCCTTGAGGAAGTCTCGCTTTTAGGTGTTGATGAAGCACATCGAGCAGTAGGAGATTACAGCTACGTCTGGCTTGCGAAGCAGTACAGGAAAAAAGCCAAGTTTCCAAGGATAATAGCGCTAACTGCCTCGCCTGGCAGCGATGTCGAGAAGATAGAGGAGGTCTGCAGGAACCTTGGCATAGAAAAAGTAGAGGTAAGGACTGAGCAGGACCCTGACGTAAAGCAGTACGTACAGGACATACAGATGGACTTTTTGAAAGTTGACTTAACCCCTGAGATAATTGAGATAAAAAAGTTCCTAAGCGACTGCATAAAGTCAAAACTTAACGAAGTCAAAAAGTACGGGTTCCTGAAGCCGCCTTACGGCACGGGCAAAAAGGATTTGCTGCAGCTGCAAGGTGCGCTGCATGGTATGATCGCCCGCGGGGAGAAAGATTTTCCTGTGCTGAAATCAATTTCGCTTCTTGCTGAAACAATAAAGGCAAGCCACGCGCTTGAACTGCTTGAAACGCAGAGCATTTCTGCGCTTCACAATTATTTTGAAAAGCTCGCAAAGGAGGCAGAGCACTCGAAAGTAAAGGCTGTAAAGAATCTTGTTGCTGACCTGAACTTCCGCTCAGCAAGGATACAGGCAGAGAAGCTATACGAGAAAGGAATAGAGCACCCCAAGATGTATGAAGTAAGAAGGCTTGCAGAGGAGGAAGTTAAGAGGGACAATAAAGTCAAGATAATCGTATTCACGCAGTACAGGGACACGGCAGTGAGGGTAAAGCAGGAATTAAGCGTGATTAAAGGGGCTGAAGCAGAGATATTCGTAGGGCAGATGAAAAGGGGAGAGACCGGAATGAGCCAGAAGCAGCAGAAAGAGATGCTGGAAAGGTTCAGGTCTGGCGAGTTCAACACGCTGATAGCAACTTCAATAGGTGAGGAAGGGCTTGACATACCGAAAGTAGACCTTGTCATATTCTACGAGGCAATACCCTCTGCGATAAGGCAGATACAGAGAAGGGGAAGAACGGGAAGGCAGGAAAAGGGAAGAGTCATAATGCTCATGGCTGCAAATACGAGGGATGAGGCTTTCAGGTGGGTTTCCCAAAGAAAGGAAAAGAAAATGCACAGCATACTCAGCAGCCTGAAAAGCAGGTTGAAGCTTGAGAAGCAGGCGCCGCTGAAAAAATTTGATGAGGATGAGAAGGTTAAGATATTCGGAGACTTCAGGGAGAAAGGCTCTGGCGTGATAAAGGAACTCATAGAACAAAACGCAGAAATTGAGATGCGGCAGCTTAACGTAGGCGATTACCTATGCAGCAGCAGGGTGGCTATTGAGGTAAAAACAATTCCGGACTTTGTCAACTCGATAATAGACGGCAGGCTACTGAGCCAGGTGAAAGAGCTGAAGTACAACTTTGAAAAGCCTGTTGTTGTGATAGAAGGTGAGGAAGACATTTACTCTGTGAGGAATGTGCACCCAAACGCAATAAGGGGAATGCTCGCGACAATTGCAGTTGATTACGGAATACCCATACTAAAGACAAAGGATTACAGGGATACAGCAGCCTTGCTGCTCGCGATAGCGAAGAGGGAGCAGAAAGAAGACAAAAAAGACTTTTCGCTGAGGGGAGAGAAGAAGCCGATGAGCGAAGCAGAGCTGCAGGAATACATAGTAGCTTCTTTGCCCGGAGTTGAGTCAGTGATTGCCAAGGGTCTGCTTAAGGAATTCAAAACAATAAAGAACATAGTAGATGCGCCTGAGGAAGAGCTGAAAAAGGCTGAGAAGATTGGAGCTAAGAAAGCGGCTGACATAAGGAAAATACTTGACAGGGAGTACGAGGGGTGAAAGGTTAAGTCCTCAACACTAACGCTCATGGTTCGTGGCGGTCCTTTGGACTTTTCTTTCCTCCCCTCCGAAAGTTAAAGGGAGAGAAAGAAAACCTGAGCGAAGCTCAGGCGCCACGAACGACAGGAGGTGGTAAAATGGTGCTGCTGAAATCACTGGAAAGGCTGAAGAAAGGAGACAAGGCGCCTGACTTTAGCTTAATCGGAACGGACGGAAAGACTTACAGCCTGAAAGACTTTGAAAATGCGAAGGCTTTGCTGATTGTTTTCATGTGCAACCACTGCCCGTATGTAAAGCCGAAAATTCCAACAATAAAGGCTTTGCAGGAAAAATACGGCAGGAAAGGGCTGGCTGTTATTGGTATAAACTCAAACGAGTCTGAGAACTACCCTGAAGACAGCTTTAACGGAATGGTTGAGGCAGCAAAAAGCTTCAATTTTCCCTATCTGCATGATGAAACGCAGGAAACTGCCAAGGCTTACGGCGCTTCCTGCACACCAGACCCCTTCCTTTTTGATGCTGAGCAGAGGCTTGCATATCATGGAAGGTTTGATGATGCCTTGGAGCCCGGTCAGAAGGCAACTACAAGGGACATGGAAGAAGCAGTTGAGGCAGTGCTGGAAGGCAAAAAACCGAGATACGAATTCCTATACTCGGTGGGATGTTCGATAAAGTGGAAGAATTGAATTTAGGGCTTTCAAGGCTTCTATTCAGGAAATTCGAATAAACTTCTATATAGAAAATAATACTGGATAATATACTTTATACCAGCAGAAGGTATTTATACAAGGATTGCCTAAGAGAAGGGCTAGGGGGTGTAAAGAGCGTTTGAAAATAGGGGGAAGGCTCTTTGCAAGATGAGACTAACAGACAAAAGAACAGAGGAAGTAATCAACCAGGTGGTTGGAGAGGATGTGCTGAAAGTAGTTGGCTTGCTGAAAGGAAAGAAGGACGTTTCTGAGTTCAAGATGGCTGGCCAGCTAAAGCTTGACATACAGGCAGTCAGGAACATGCTCTACAGGCTTCACAATCATAATCTAGTTACTTACAAAAGGAAGAAAGACCGCAAAAAGGGATGGTATATCAGCTACTGGACATTCAACAAGAACCGCGTAAAGGAGCTTATTGGTGATTTGAAGAAGCAGAAGCTAGAGCACTTCAGGCAGCGTTTGGAAACAGAGAGCGCAAACGTCAACAACTTCTTCATCTGCCCTAAGGCATGCACAAGGATGGACTTTCATTCAGCAGCGCAGTTCAACTTCAAGTGCCCTGAGTGCGGGGCAGTCATGCAGCAGCAGGACAACGCAAAAACTATTGATTTCTTGAAAGAGAAGATACGCGAGATAGAGTCAGAGGCTGCTGTTGTTTAAGCCCTCAATCTGCCTAACTTTGGAATTTTTGAACAGGAACTCCCTGTACTTGCTGTCAATCCTAACGCCCAAGCGCTGGAGCTGCGTGCTTAGCCTGCCGTAAAGCTCCTTACCCTTTTTGTCAAGGTCTGTGAGGATTATGATGTCTTTGGTTTGCGCGGCTATTTCTTCTGACAAAGCAAACAGCGGCTTGTTTATCATGAAAATCCTGTTTTTTACGCCGAGCCTTTGCAGGGCAGCAAGGTCTTTCTTGCCCTCGACAACTATGGCTTTTCCTGAGTTGTTGATTTGTTCGATGAGCTGGAGAATTTCTGGGGATTGCGGCATAACCATTTGTAGCGGCAGCAACCATTAAATACTTTTCACTTTCCTCCCTGCATATGATTCATCTCAGCACTCTTCTTCAGCACTACAAGAGGGAAGACGTACAGAAGCAGATGGTGGAGCACGCCAGAAACAAGGAAGTTGCCATAAGGTTTGGCGACAGGTTCGGGAAAAGGCCGGATACGCTCCAATATAATAGGGATGTTCTTGAGCTTGCAAAGCAGGGCGCCACTTCTTTCCACTCTTCAGAAGAGCTCTGGAAAAACCCCCTTCAGCTCAGCCCGCTGATGCAGCGCAAGGAGATGGACGAGTTAAGGACCGGCTGGGATTTGGTGATTGACATAGACTGCGAGAATTGGACGTTTTCTAGAATTATTAGTTGGCTAACTGTAAAAGCACTCAAGCTTGAAGGAGTTAAAAACATTGGAGTCAAATTTTCAGGGAACAAAGGATTCCATATAGGGGTGCCGTTTGAGGCATTCCCAGAACAAATAGGTGCGCATGAAACAAGGCTGCTCTTTCCTGAGGCACCTAAAAGTATAGCCCGCCTACTCTTGGCAAAGATAGAAAAGGAGCTTATTACCATAGATAAGGGTGTTGTTAAATTCGGAGATAAGTATAAGTTCACTCTTGAAGAACTAAAAAAAGAGTTAGGATCAGAATATTCTGAGATGATAATCAGAGTTTGTGCTAAATGCGACAGAGAGTGGAAAACCAGAGAGGAAGTAATAACTTTGCAGTGTTCATCATGCGGTTATAGTATAAACGGTAAAGAAAGAGAACTCTATATTTCTAATCCGAGCAGGAAGTGCCTTAAATGCAAAAAAATAATGGATAAGATAAAGCATAAAGAACAAGAAGAAAGATGTAAATGCGGTGGCGATAAAAGCTATAACAAATTCAATCTGCTTTCACTTATTAAGATTGATACGCTGCTTTTAAGCAGCCGGCATATGTACAGGATGCCTTACTCTCTTCACGAGAAGTCAGGGCTTGTCTCTGTGCCAATCCCTGCAAACGAAATAGAAAGTTTCGAGAGGGACATGGCAAAGCCGAAGCTTGTAAAGGCAGACATGGTTTTCATTGACAGGGAAAAAGCGAAGAAAAATGAGGCATCACAGCTTTTGAGAGAAGCCCTGGACTTCAGCGCGAAAAGGGAGGAAAAAGCAGTTGAAGGGAGGGAGTACGAAATACCTGAAGAAGCAATTCCTGAGAAGTTCTTCCCGCCATGCATAAAAAAACTGCTTGAGGGGATAGAGGACGGAAGGAAAAGGGGCGTTTTCATACTTGCAAACTTCCTGAGGAGCTGCGGATGGGATTACGACAGCATAGAAAAACGCATCAAGGAGTGGAACCAGAAAAACAGGGTGCCGCTCAAGGAGGTCTACATAGTCGGGCAGCTCCGCTACCAGAAGATGCAGAAGAAAAACATACTTCCGCCAAACTGCGACAACAAGGCTTACTACCAGGATATGGGAATAAAGTGCGATGGCAGCATTTGCAGGGTTAAGAATCCGGTGAATTATGCACGAAGAAGGGCAGGGGCAAAGAAGTAGCCAAAAACAGCAAGCTTTATAAACAACCCGTTTTTTCTCCTTCATTATGTCGACGGTGTTCAGAAGGACTGAACACCACCGCCAAAGCCTGAAAAGGGACCTTTTTCAGTACTGAGTTGCGGCTCTGGTTTCTGAAAGAGAGAGGTTTTACTAAAAGGCTTTTTTAACGAAACACCAATCAAATAGAAGTGTAATATGCCAACAACGAGAAATCCGAGGCACGGGAGCATGCAGTACTGGCCCAGAAAGAGGGCTAAGAGGGCTTACCCAAGAATAAGGAACTACCCGAAACAGGATGAGCCCAAGGTAATCGGGTTTGCAGGGTATAAGGTCGGCATGACCCACGCAGTAATTGTTGACAACAAAAAAAGCTCAATGACAAAAGGGGAGGAAATAGTTCTTCCGGTAAGCATTATAGAATGCCCGCCGCTCAAGGCAATATCAATCAAGCTTTACAAAAAGAGCGGGAAGGGCTTAAAGGCAGAAGGGGAAATTTTCAGCCCAGAAGACAAAGCGCTCGCGAGAAGGCTCAGGCTGCCGAAAAAGGACGCCAAAGCAAAGATTGACAACATTAAGCCTGAAGAATACGACGACATCAGGCTGCAGGTCTGCACACAGCCGGGACTTACTTCTCTTGGCAAAAAGAAGCCTGAAGTTTTTGAAATAGCGATAGGCGGGAATGACACAAAGGCAAAGCTTGAGTACGCAAAGCAGAGCCTTGGAAAAGAAATCAAAGTCGGCGATGCGCTGAAAAGCGGGCAGCAGGTTGACATTCACGCAGTAACAAAAGGAAAAGGCTTCCAGGGGCCTGTAAAAAGATTTGGAGTTACGTTACGCTCACACAAGTCAGAGAAAGGCGTGAGGGGTCCGGGAAACGTTGGACCCTGGACAGGCAACAGGTCATGGACAGTTGCCCATGCAGGGCAGATGGGCTACCACAGCAGGATGCAGAGGAACGGGTGGATAGTAAAAATATCAGAAAACGCAGAGGGGATAAACCCGAAAGGTGGAGTGCTCCGCTACGGGCTTGTTAAGAACCCTTACATGCTTATCAGAGGCTCAGTAGGCGGAGCTTCAAAAAGGCTGGTAAGAATTACGCCTGCCTCAAGGCCTGACAGAACAATCCCTGAGGAAGGACCGGCTGTAAGCTCAACAGACACATCATCAAGACAATGAAACTAGAAGTAAGAAGCGCGCAAAACGAGAAGAAGGGCGAGATAGAGCTCCCTGAGCAGTTCAGCGAGGAGGTAAACTCAGACCTGATAGCAAGGGCTGTGCTCGCTGTGCAGAGCAGGAAAAGGCAGCGCTACGGCGCAAGCCCTGAAGCTGGAAAGCGCGCATCAGCAAAAGTTTCCAGAAGAAGGCGCGATTACCGTGGCTCTTATGGGCACGGAATATCAAGGGTGCCTAGAAAAGTGATGAGCAGAAGGGGAATAAGAATGAACTGGGTAGGCGCTTTCGCTCCCGGTACTGTAGGCGGAAGGCAGGCACACCCGCCCAAAGCAAAGGACATGGAGAAGAAGATAAACAGGAAAGAGGAAAGAAAGGCAATAAGGTCAGCGATTGCAGCAGCGATGAACAGGCAAATAGTTTCCGCTAATCACAAAATACCTGACAATTACCCGTTCGCAGCTTCCCAGGAAGTAGAAAAGATATCCAAGACAAAGGAGGCTGTAGACCTGCTGAAAAAGTTCGGCATGCAGGAAGAGCTGAAAAGGACATCAAAGAAAGTGAGCAGGGCAGGAAAGGGAAAGCTCAGGGGAAGAAAGACAAGAACAAAAAAAGGGCTGCTGATAGTTGTGGCAGACACTTGCGGGCTTTCAAAGTCAGGAAGAAACCTGCCCGGCGTCGATGTGGTTGCGGTAAATAAGCTCGACGCAGAAATGCTTGCGCCTGGAGCAGTGCCGGGAAGGCCTGTAATATTCACGCAGACAGCAATAGAAAGGATGAGGAAGGAAAAAATATTTTCGAAATGAAAATGGAGCCGTACGAAATAATAAGCCACCTGATATCGACGGAAAAGAACATCAGGCAGATGGAAGCCGAAAACAAGCTAGTCTTCGCTGTATCAAAAAATGCGAAAAAGAGCGAGATAAAAAGCGCTGTTGAGGAGCTCTTCAATGTCAAAGTCGTGAAAGTAAGCACGCTCCTTAAAGGCGGGAAGAAGAGGGCTTACGTCAAGCTCTCGCCGGAAACACCGGCAATGGACGTCGCAACACAGCTGGGAATGATGTAAAATGGGAAAAAACCTGACTTCACAAAAACGCGGAAAGGGCAGCTCAAGATACAGGGCACCAAGCTTCAGGTACCCCGGCAAGGTAAAACACAGGAGCTATGACAAGGACCTTGCTGTTGGTAAAGTGAAAGACATTATACACAGCCCAGCCCATTACGCACCATTGGCAGTAGTGGCTTTTGAAGACAAAAAACAAACTCTCATGATATCACCCGAGGGCCTGAAGGTGGGAGAGAAAGTAGAGATTGGCGAAAAGGCAAAGGTTGACGCAGGAAACATACTGCCCCTAAACAGAATACCTGACGGGACAGCTGTTTATAATATAGAAGGGGCGCCAGGAGACGGAGGCAAATTTGTAAGGTCTTCAGGAGGGTTTGCAAGAGTAACCGGAAAAACGCAGAAAGGAGTAAGCATACTTCTGCCCTCAAAGAAACAGAGATTATTCAACCCAATGTGCCGCGCTGCAATAGGCATTGTTGCGGGAAGCGGAAGAAAGGAAAAGCCGCTCCTAAAGGCAGGAAAAGCCCATCACAAGAAGAAAGCGAGAAACAAGCTTTACCCAATAACATCATCGACATCAATGAACGCTGTCGACCACCCATTCGGCGGCTCGAGGTCATCAAAGAAGGGTATACCTACAGCATCAGGCAAGCACGCTCCGCCTGGAGCCAAAGTGGGAAGCATAAGCCCAAGAAGGAGCGGAAAGAGGAAGTAGAATGGCAAAAAAAGAATTCACGTTCCGCGGAAAAAAGCTTGAGGAGATAAAGAAGCTCAGCACGAAAGAGTTCGCAGCGCTTCTAACAGCAAGGCAGAGGCGCACGCTTAAGCGCGGCCTCACAGAGATGCAGAAAGACCTTCTTGAGAAGGTAAAGAAGGGAAAAAAGAGCATAGAAACGCACTGCAGGGATGCTATAATACTGCCGGAAATGCTGGACAAGGTAATAAAAGTGCACAACGGAAAAAGCTTTGTTGAGGTCAGAATACAGCCAGAAATGCTCGGGCACTACCTGGGGGAATTCGTGCTTACAAGAAAGAAGGTATCACACCACGCGCCAGGAATAGGCGCAACAAGATCAAGCGCAAGCCTGTCAGTGAAGTAAGATGAAAAAAATCGGAGAAAAGGAAGCAAAGGCAAAGGACCTCTCACTGCCTGTATCATTCAAGCAATGTGTGGAACTTTGCAGGACTGTAAGGGGAAAACCTGTCAGCAAGGCAATCGTTCTGCTTGAAAAAACAGCGGCAATGAAAGCAAGCGTTGAATTCAAGAGGTTCAACAGGGGTGGTCTTGGCCACAGGGCAGGAAAAGGGCCGTCAAGATACCCTGTAAATGCCTCAAAAGCAGTCATTAAGCTTCTGAAAAGCGCGCAGGCAAACGCAGAGCAGAAAGGGCTTAATAGGGAAGGGCTCGTCATAGAAAGCATACTCGCGCAGAAAGCCTCGAACTCCTACCATTACGGAAGGCAGAGGAGAAGGAGGATGAAAAGGACGCACTTGGAAGTCCTTGTTAAGGAGACTGTTCCTGCTGAGAAAAAGCCAAAGCAGAGAAAAGCTGCCCCTGCAAAGGCTGCAGCGCAGCCAAAGGATCAAGCCAAGCCAAAAGCGCCGGAAAAAAAGCCTGCAGAGGCAAAAGCTTCAGCAGCTGAAAAACAGGTTGAGAAGAAATGATTGAAAGAGAGTTTGTCGACCAGCAGAAAAAGGAATACCAAATACATGAGTTCATATCGCAAAACCTCAGGAACGTGGGCCACTCGCATACAAAGCTGCAGAGGACCCCGCTCGGCGAGAAAATAATAATCTACGCATCAAGGCCCGGGCTTGTTGTCGGAAGGAAGGGCGAGAACATAAGCAAGCTTACAGCCGTTCTCAAGAAGAGGTTCAAGCTCGAGAACCCGCAGATAGAGATAAGCGAGGTTGAGAGCCCAGACATAGACGCCCAGATAGTGGCGGAGAACATTGCTTCGGCGCTTGAGCGCTTTGGAATAAAGAGGTTCAAGGGAGCGATGCACAAGGCGCTTGAAAACGCGCTAAACGCAGGCGCAATCGGAATAGAAATCATAATTTCAGGAAAGGTTCCTTCATCAAGGGCAAGGTCATGGAGAGTTTTCGGCGGATACCTGAAAAAATGCGGTGATATGGCAACAAGGGATGTAAAAAAGGCGACTGTTGTTGCAAAGCTGAAATCAGGGGTAATAGGAATCAAAGTAAGCATAATGCCGAAGCTGAGAAGGCCTGACGACATCATACTTGCCGAGGAAAAGATAGAGGTTGTTGAAGGCCCTGTAGAAGAAAAGGAGAAAGAAAGCAAGGCGCCTGAGAAGAAGGAAGAGGAGAAAGATGAACAAAAAAATGCGTGAGCTCGGGGCTCTGAAGGAGGAAGCCCTGGACAAGGGGCTGAACGAATCAAGAAAGGAGCTCATGAAGCTGAAGGCACAGGTTGCAATGGGGACAGTTCCCAAAAACCCTGCGGAAATAAGAAAGCTAAAGAGACACATAGCAAGGATACTCACACTTAAAAAATCCAAGGAGGCTGGGAAAAAAGCATGAGTGAGATATGCGCAAAGTGCGGGCTGCCAAAGCCTCTCTGCGTGTGCGAGACCATCGCCAAAGAGAGCCAGAAAATCAAGGTTTACGTAGAGAACAAGAAGTTCAGGAAACTGAGCACAATAATAGAGGGCCTTGATGAGAAGGAAATCGACCTTAAGGAAGTGGCAAAAAAGCTCAAGTCTGAGTTTGCATGCGGCGGAACAGCAAAGAAAGGGAAAATAGAGCTACAGGGCGACCACAGGCAAAAAGCCAGGAAGAGTCTCGTGCAAATGGGATTTGCAGAAGAGCGGATAGAAGTCAGGTGAACAGAAGGCAAGATGGCAAAAGCAAGTTTGGAGTTAGCTAGAGGCGAAATGATAGGAAAAAGCGTACGGGTAGTTGAAGCGAAGAACAAGTCGCTGGTTGGAATAGAAGGCAGCATAGTTGATGAGTCAAAAAACACTTTCACAGTTGAAACAGAGAAAGGAAGGAAAAAAATGCTGAAAGAGCAGATAAGCCTTGAAACAACCTGCAAGGGGAAAAAAGTGGTAATAGACGGCAGATTCCTCCTGAAAAGACCAGAAGAAAGGATAAAAACAAAGGTGAGCGGATGAAACCTGCAAAAAACAGCGACTGCAAGGACGAAAGGTGCCCTTTTCACGGCAAACTCAAAATCCACGGGAGAGCTTTCACAGTAAAAGTAACCTCTGTAAAGATGAGGCGCACAGCGACTGTTGAGCTCGAAAGGAGGCATTACATAAAGAAGTACTCAAGATACGAAAGAAGGATTACCCGGCTTAAAGCGCACAACCCAGACTGCATAGCTGCAGCAGAGGGCGACACTGTTAAGGTTGTCGAGTGCAGGCCAATAAGCAAGACAAAGAAGTTCGTAATAATCGAGAAGGTAAAACAAGATGCAGGCAGTGAAAGCAAGGGTAACTAAGGGGCTTAGCCACGGAAGCATTGTCGAGACTTGCGACAACTCAGGAGCAAAAGTAGTCAGGATAATATCCTCAAAAGGGGGCAAGACAGTCAAAGGAAGGAAGCCGGGAATGGGTGTAGGACAGCTCGTGCTTGCATCAGTGAGAAAGGGAAGCCCTGAAATGAGAAAGCAGGTCGTATTTGCAGTTATAGTAAGGCAGAGGAAAGAGTACAAGAGAAAGAATGGGGAAAGGATAAAATTTGAAGACAACGCGGTTGTAGTGCTCAAGGATGACAAGGGAAACCCGAAAGGGACCATTTTCAAGGGCGCGATAGCAAAGGAAGCTTGTGAAAGGTGGCCGGGAGTGGCAAAGGTCGCCAATATAATTGTGTGATTATTATGGCAAAAGAATTTTCAGCGAGCTGGAGAAAAAGCAAGCAAAGAAGGAAACAGAGAAAGTACAGGGAAAACGCACCTGTTCACATAAAGAGGGCTTTCCTGAGTGCCAGGCTGACAAAGGAACTCTCGCAGAAATACGGAAGAAGGAACTTCCCTGTTAAAAAAGGGGACACAATCAGGATTTTGAGAGGCAGCTTCAAGGGAAAGGACGGCAAGGTTGACCGTGTTGATGTTAAAAAAGGGCTCATTTCAGTATCAGGAATTGAAATAACAAAGCGGGAGGGGACAAAAAGCTTCCCGAAAATAAACCCGTCAAACGTGATTATAAAAACGCTTGATATAGAGGACAAGAGAAGGGCAGACAGCCTCAAAAAGATAAGAGGGAAAAAATGACGAAAGCACACCTTAAGAGGCTAGCGGCGCCAAAGGAATGGGCTATTAAGAGAAAGACCATAAAGTTCGTAATCCGGCCAAAGGGAGGGCTTAATTCAGGAATGCCCCTTGGAATCATCATGAGGGATATTCTTGGCTATGCCAAGAACATGAGAGAAGTAAGAACGGTCCTGAGAATCAGGGACGTTCTGGTTGACGGGGTAAAGAGAACAGACGCAAGATTCTCAGCAGGAATTATGTCAACGCTTAGCGTTCCTGAAATGAAGGAGCACTTCAGGATAGCTCTTGGAAAGGACAAAAAGCTGAAGCTGATAAAGATAAAAGAAGCTGAATCGCTGGTTAAGATATGCAAGATAAAAAACAAGAAGATACTCAAAGGCGGGAAAATCCAGCTTAACCTGCACGACGGCAGCAACATAATCTGCGAGAAGCCTGAATGCGGTGTTGGCGATTCTGTAATGATTTCCCTTCCAAAAAAGGAAGTGAAGAGCTGCTTAAAGCTGGAAAAGGGCGCTCTCATATACCTGACAGGCGGGGAACACGTAGGAACAATAGGCAAGGTAGAGGGAATTGACAAGGCGCGCCTTATTGTGAAATCAGAGAAATCAGTGATAGAGACTATGAAAAAGTTTGCGATAGTGATAGGCACAGAAAAGCCGTTATGCACAGTGGTGGAGAATGAATAACCCGATGAAGACAATAAGAGTGGAAAAAATTACCCTGAACATAGGGGCGGGTAAGAACCAGGAAAGGCTAGATAAGGGAATAAAACTCATCAAAAACATAACAGGAGTAGCTCCTGTAAAGACATTCACAAACAAAAGGATACCTACTTGGGGATTAAGGCCTGGCTTGCCAATAGGCTGCAAGCTAACGCTGAGGAAAAAGAAAGCGATAGAACTGCTTACAAGGCTGCTGCAGGCAAAGGAAAACAGGCTCAGCCCGGACCAGTTCGACAACGAGGGCAATGTAGCATTTGGAATACCGGAATACATAGACATTCCGGGAGTTGAGTACGATCCTTCAATCGGAATAACAGGGCTTGAGGTCTGCCTCACACTTGAGCGCCCTGGCTTCAGGATAAAGAAGAGAAGCTCAAAGAAAAGGAGCATACCTAGGCCGCACAGGATAGGAAGGGAAGAGGCAATAGAGTTCATGAAAAAAGCGTTCAATGTTAAGGTTGGTGAGGAAGAATGACTGTAAGCTCATACAAAAAAATGCTTAAGCAGCTTAAGTCAAAGCCGCAGAAGATGCAGCGCTACCTTAAGTTCAACAAGCCAAAAGAAAGAAAGTTTGGCAAGGGAACCAGGCAGTGCGTAAGGTGCGGAAGCAACCGCGGCCACATAGCAAAATACGGAATAAGGCTTTGCAGGAGATGCTTCAGGGACACTGCAAACAAAATAGGGTTCAAGAAATACAACTGAGGAAAAAATGCAAAACGACATACTTTCAGACGCGCTTTCAAACATAATGAACAGCCAGGCTAAGGGAAAGAAAAGCATCAGGATAAAGCCAGCTTCGATGCTACTGAAAAAAGTCCTGTCAATACTCAACGAGAACGGCTACATAGGCGAAGTAAAAGTAGAGGAAGACTCAAGGGGAAACAAGTTTGAAGTCCAGCTGATAGGAACAATAAACAAGTGCGGGGCAATAAAGCCCAGGTTCCCTGCAAAGAAAGACGGCTTTGAGAAGTTCGAAAAAATATTCCTTCCTGCAAGAAACTTCGGAATAATAATAGTATCGACACAGCAGGGAATAATGACGCACGAAAGCGCGAAAAACAAGGGAATAGGGGGAAAGCTGCTCGCATACTGCTACTAAAATGGAAAAAGCCCAGAAAAAAGCCAAAAAGGAACTGAGAGAGGAGATAGAGCTTGAAGGTGCGGAGGCTTCAGTAGCTGGGAAAATAATCACGGTAAAAGGCCCAAAGGGGGAGCTTACACGCAAAATAATCGACCCAAGGGTGAAGGTAGAGGTTGCAGATGGGAAAATAAAATTTTTCACAGCAAAGGCAGGCAACAAGGAGAGAAAAAGCATAGGAAGCCTGAAAGCGCATGTAAAAAACATGGTAAAGGGCACAAAAGAAGGGCACACATACAAGCTCAAAATATGCTCAAGCCACTTCCCAATGACAGTAACTGCAACAGAAAAAGAGCTTTCTGTCAAGAACTTCCTCGGGGAGAAAGTCCCAAGAAAACTTGGGCTGCATAGCAGCGTAAAAGTCAAGGTTGAGGGCTCAGAGCTCATAGTTGAGAGCACTGACAAGGAAGCAGCAGGAAGGTGCGCAGCCGCAATAGAAAGGCTTACAAAAAGGGTCAACTACGACAGGAGGATATTCCAGGACGGGATATACATAACTGAAAAACCATGAAAGAGCTCCTAATCCACAGAAGGAAAATCAAGGCAAAGAAGCCAAATTTTGCAATGCAGGACTCGCACAAGTACAAGGACCTGCGCAGAAGGTGGAGAAAGCCGAAAGGGCTCCACTCAAAGATGAGAATGAACAAGAAAGGCTACCCGAAAACAGTCAGAACAGGCTACGGCTCACCTGCAGCAGTTAAGCATATGACGAGGTCCGGGCTTGTTCCTGTGCTTGTAAGCAGGGTTGCCGAACTAGAAGGGCTTGGCAAGGAAAATGCAATCCTGATAAGGGGCGCGGTAGGAACAAGGAGGAGAATAGAGATAATAAAGGCAGCGAAGGAAAAGGGGCTGGCAATAGCAAACTACAAGGAGCCTGAAAAATTCGTGCAGAAGGCTATGGAACGGGCTGAAAAGAAAAAAGCCAAGGAACAAAAGAAAAAGGAAACAGTAGAGAAGAAAAAACCTGCTGAAGAGAAACTGAGCGAAGAGGAGAAGAAAAAGCAGGAAAGGAAAGAGATGGAAAAAACAATCACTAAGAGGGCATAATCATGAGACTTACACTTCAAAGAAGGCTGGCAGCGCAGGTCATGGGCTGCTCAGAGAAGAGAATAAGGTTTACAGAAGAGCTTGATTCAGTAAAGGAAGCCATCACAAAAGCAGACATAAAAGGCCTGATAAAGAAAGGGCTGGTGAAAAAAGTGCCTGTAAGGGGCATTTCAAGATACAGGGCAAGAATAAGGATTGTGCAGAAAAGAAAGGGCAGGAGAAGGGGGCACGGAACAAGGAAGGGGAAGGCAACATCAAGGCTCCCTTCCAAAGAAGCCTGGATAAACAAGGTAAGGCTGCAAAGGGAAGCGTTGAAGAGCGTGAAAGGCAAGATAGAGCCGAAGAAATATCATGAGCTTTACATGAAAATAAAGGGCGGCTTTTTCAGAAGCAAAAGGCACCTCATGCTTTACATAGAGGAGCAGGGAATTAAAAAATGAAAAAGACAAAACTCGTAGTGAGCTACAGGAGAAGAAGGAAAGGCTTAACAGACTACAGGAAACGCCTTAAGCTCCTGCTCTCAAAAAAGCCAAGGCTTGTGGTAAGGCGCTCATTAAACAACATAATAATGCATATTTCAGATTACGAAAAAACAGGCGATAGGGTACTTGCGCAGGCAAGGGCCACAGAGCTCATTAAATACGGCTGGTCAGGTCACACAGGAAACCTTCCGGCAGCATACCTGACCGGAATGCTACTTTCAGAGAGGGCGAAAAAGGCAGGCGTTAAGGAATGCGTGGTTGACCTGGGCTTCAGCAAGTCGGTTAAGGGCGCTAGGGTTTACGCTGCCCTCAAAGGTTTTGCAGACGGCGGGATTAAGATCCCTCTCTCCGAGGAAAACCTTCCCTCAGGGGAAAGAATAGAAGGAAAGCACATAGCAGACTACGCCTCAAAGCTAAAGGAGCAGAACAAAGAGCTTTACGACAGGACTTTTGCAAAATACCTGAAGAGCGGCACTGCACCTGAACAGGTTTCTGAAATGTTCAACAAGGTTAAAGCTGCGCTAACGGAGAAAAAATGAAGAAGAAAGAAGTGAAGGCGGAAGAGGAAGTTCAGGAAGAAAGCAACGAAGAGGCTGTAAAAATAGAGGCAGCTGTCGCTGCCAAAAAAGAAGGGTGGAACCCAAAAACCTCTCTTGGAAAAAAGGTTAAATCCGGTGAAATAGCAGAAATAGGGCAAATACTTGACGACGGCCTGAAAATAATGGAGCCTGAAATAGTAGACATACTCCTTCCGAGCATAGAAGCAGACCTGCTCATGATAGGGCAGGCAAAGGGGAAGTTCGGGGGCGGACAGAAAAGGGTATTCAACCAGACACAGAAGAAAACAAGAGAGGGGAACAAGCCAAGCTTCTCAACATACATAGTAATAGGCAACAAAAACGGTTATGTTGGCGTAGGAACAGGAAAAGCGCGCGAGACCGTTCCTGCAAGAGAAAAGGCGATGAGAAGAGCAAAGCTCAACATCATAAAGATAAGGCGGGGCTGCGGCTCATGGGAATGCGGCTGCAAGGACCCGCACACAATCCCTTTCCAAGTAAGCGGAAAATCAGGTTCGGCGCAGATAATCCTTATGCCTGCGCCAAAGGGCACCGGGCTGAGAATACAGCTGGAATGCCAGAAGATACTTACCATGGCAGGAATAAAGGACATATGGTCAAAGTCCCTCGGTCAGACCAGAACCACTACAAACCTCATAAGCGCATGCTTTGCTGCACTTAAAAAGCTTTCGTCAACAAAAATCCAGCCAAATACGGAAAAGGAGCTTGGAATAGTCGAAGGGTGCGTTAAGGTGGAGGAATCCGCATGAAAAAAATAGCTGTCATAAAAATCAGGGGAGCTGTTCAGGCGGAAAAAAGAATAGAGGACACCCTGAAAATGCTTGGACTGAAAAAGAAACACAGCTGCGTGGTAATTGACGACAGCCCGAGCAACCTCGGAATGGTGCAGAAAGTCAAGGATTTCATAACATGGGGCACAGTAAGCGAGGAGACGCTAAAGGAGCTTACTGAAAAAAAAGGAAAAGAAGGCGTTTTCAGGCTCTCGCCACCGGCAGGAGGCTTCGAAAGAAAAGGGATAAAGAAGCCATACGCAAAAGGCGGCGCACTCGGCGACAGAGGGGAAAAGATAGACTTGCTTATCAAAAAGATGCTAAGATGACTGAAAACAGAAGAAAGAAAAACAGCAGGCAGAGGGGCTCGCACACGCACGGATGGGGCTCCATGAAAAAGCACAGGGGCTCAGGAAACAGGGGCGGAACTGGCCTGGCAGGAAGCGGAAAAAGGGCAGACTCAAAAAAGCCCTCGCTTTGGAAGGAAAGATGGTTTGGAAAGAGGGGATTTGTAAGCAGGAAAAAGAAGACAGAAAGGACAATCAACTTGTGGGCGCTACAGGAAAGAATGCCCGCACTGATTAAGGAAAAGAAAGCCAAGGAAGAGGCTGGGGCTTACTCAATCGACCTCGGAACTATTGGAATAAACAAGCTTCTCGGAACAGGAAAAATCAGCTCAAAGATGAAAATAGCAGTAAAAAGCGCATCAAAAGGCGCAAAGGAAGCTGTGGAAAAAGCAGGAGGCGCCGTAATAACTGAGGAAAAGAAGGAAGCCAAGAAGGAAGAAACAAAGAAAGAGGCTAAGGAAAAGAGCGGAAAAGATGGCAATATTTGATACAATACTCAGCAACCTGCCGGAAGTAAGAAGGCCAACGCAGAAAAGGCTCTCCTTCTCAGAAAAGCTGAAATGGACAGGGCTGGTGCTTTTCCTTTTTTTCCTTCTCGGCATGATTCCTATTTATGGCCTCGGCCATAACGCGCTTGCGCAGTTTGAATTCCTGTCAATGATACTCGGGGCAGAGTTCGGCTCGATAATCTCGCTGGGAATAGGGCCCATAGTTACTGCATCCATCCTGCTCCAGCTCATGAACGGATCAGGACTTATCAAGTTTGACATGACCACTCATGAGGGCAAGGTAAGGTTCCAGGGAACACAGAAGCTGCTTGCAATATTCTTCATAATTTTCGAAGCCGCAGTTTACGTAGTGATGGGCGGCCTTAAGCCGGATGCGGGAATAAGCTCAGGAACAATCATTTTCCAACTATTCCTCGGCGGAATCCTAATACTCTTCATGGATGAAATAGTAAGCAAGTGGGGCTTTGGCTCAGGGGTAAGCCTTTTCATAGCAGCAGGCGTTTCAAAAGGGCTTGTAATAAGGCTGCTAAGCCCGGTGAGCGCATCAGGACTTGGCGATTTTTACTTCGGCACAGGGCAGCCTCCGGTAGGCGCGCTGCTTTCAATCTTCCACTTCCTCCCGAGCGGGGAGCTAAAAGAAGTCGGGGTTGCGGTAGCAGCCATACTTACAACGCTCATTGTATTCTCAATAGCAGTATACTCGCAGGCAATGAAAGTTGAAGTTCCGCTTTCGTTCGGAAGGGTAAGGGGGCATGGAATAAGATGGCCTCTCGCATTCATCTACACAAGCAACATACCTGTAATACTTGTTGCCGCACTTATAGCAAACGTGCAGCTTTGGGGAAGGCTCCTCCAGAACTGGGGGCACCCTTTTTTGGGAACTTTCGGCCCGCAGGGCGGAGCAGAAAGCGGCATCGTAGCCTGGCTTTCATCACCAAACCTTGTAGAGGGAGCGATAAGGGGCAGCCTTCAGCTGATTGATTTTGGCCATGCAGTTACATACACGCTCTTCCTTATGGGGGGAGCTGTAATGTTCTCAATGTTTTGGGTTAAAACAGCTAACATGGACGCTCGCTCGCAGGCAAAGCAGATGATGGCTTCAGGACTGCAAATCCCGGGATTCAGAAGGGATGAAAGAGTTCTTGAAAGCCTTCTTAACAGGTACATACCAGCTCTTACCGTTATGGGTGCCCTTACAGTTGGATTCCTTGCTGCAAGCGCAGACCTTTTGGGAGCGCTTACGAGCGGGACAGGACTGCTACTTACTGTAATGATAATCTACAGGCTATACGAAGAAATCGCGCAGCAGCACATGATGGACATGAACCCTATGCTGAGGAGGTTTATGGAGTAAGATGGCATTTGAATTCATCAACAATGCAGTAGACCCTGTTTTTTCATACGTGCTTGGAGCGCCGCCAATAGTTGCAATAGCGCTGATATCCCTGCTTCTCTCAGCGTTCATAACGGTAATATACAAATACACGACAAACCAAAAAATGCTGAAGCAGATAAGGGGCGAGATGAAAGAGCTGCAGAAAGAGCTCAAGGCATCGAGGACAGACCCGAAAAAGGCTTCAGAGCTCAACCAGCAGATTCTCAAAAAGACTGGCCAGCAGATGAAGCACTCGATGCGCTCATATATATTCACAATCATACCAGTAATACTGATATTCAGCTGGATGCAGGGGCACGTTGCCTATTACAATATATCTCCAGGAGAAGAGTTCACAACAACAGCATGGTTTAAAGAAGGAGCAGATGGAGAAATGACCCTTACTGCAGAGGGGCTTGAAATCCTCAGCGAGGAAACACAGCAGCCGGAGGAAGGAAAAGCTGTCTGGGCGCTAAAAGGGGCAAGCGGGGATTACAGCATAGAATACGAATACGCAGGGGAAATTTACAGGAGGGACATAACCATAACGGATGAATGGAAATACACAGACCCTATGCTTGAAAAGGAAAAGAAAATTTTCGGCCTGAACATAGGGGATAAAACCCCGATAAGGAAGGACAGCGACATAGTAAGGATAACCACTGACCTTAAGCCTGTAAGGCCTTACGGCGGCTTCAAAATTTTCGGCTGGCAGCCGGGCTGGCTTGCAGCTTACATAATATTCGCGCTCATCTTCACAATACCCCTGAGAAAGATACTCAAGGTGC